>NZ_DJBB01000037.1:0-2940 GCF_002429865.1 Empedobacter sp. UBA5987 | reverse complement strand
ATTACCTAAATGCACTACGGGTATTATATCTATAAAATTAGTCGAGATTAGTGTTGTTTTAGAAAATTGGAATTAATACATTTGTTAAAATAAATACTCTATAAAAACTATAGATATTATATAAGAAAATGAATCAACTAAAAGAGATATTAGAAAAAGTTACAGGACAAGTAAGTTTAGAAGAAAAATTATTTTTTTTGAATAACAACGTTAAAGAAAAAATAGTTTTTTCGACAAGTTTTGGTTTCGAAGATCAAGTTATTTCTCATGTTATTTTAAGTCAAAAATTAGACAATATTAAGATTTTTACTTTAGATACAGGTCGTGTTTTTCAGGAAACGTACAATACGTGGAACAAAACAGAATTTAAATATCAAGCGAAGATTAAACCATTTTATCCACCAACAGAGGAGTTAGAAAATTTTGTTGAAGAAAATGGAATTAATCCTTTTTACGATTCGGTTGATTTAAGAAAACAATGTTGCTATATCAGAAAAGTAATTCCTTTGAATCGTGCATTAAAAGAAGCATCAGTTTGGATTACAGGTTTGCGTGCGGAGCAATCGAATAATCGACATGATATGCACGAAATAGAGTTTGACGAAGAAAAACAACTATTCAAATTTAATCCGTTGATTGATTTTACAACAGAGGATTGTTTTGAGTATTTGAAAGAAAATAGAGTTCCTTACAACCCGTTACACGACAAGGGTTTTATAAGTATTGGTTGTGCTCCTTGCACACGTGCTATAAACGAAGGCGAAGATTTTCGTGCCGGTAGATGGTGGTGGGAAGACAATAGTAAAAAAGAATGCGGTCTACATGCAAAGTAGATTTCAGGTGTTAATTTAATTTGAATGACTCAGCCTATTTTAGGTTGAGTTTTTTGTTTACTTTTACTAGATATGTTTCAATAATGGAAATAGAACTAATATTAGATCAAATTTCACCACTTTCCTCGCAGTCTATTCAATTGATTGCAGATAAAATTCAACTAATTCGATTATCAAAAAACACGACGCTTATTGATGCCGATAAAGTTGAGAAAAAGTTATATTTCATCAAAAAAGGAATTGTTCGTGCGTATACGATAGACGATGGAAAAGAAATTACGTTTTGGTTTGGGAAAGAAGGCGATTTGATTTTATCGACGCGAAGTTATGTCGAAAATAAAATTAGTTACGAAACAATCGAATTAATGGAAGATTGTGAGCTATATGAAGTTAAATCTTCAGACTTACAATTGTTTTATGCGACAAATTTAGAAATTGCAAATTGGGGAATAAAACTTGCTGAAATTGAATTGATAAAAACTGAAGAGCGTTTTATTTCTAGGCAACTAGGAACGGCGATTGATCGTTATAAAAAATTATTAGAAGAAAATCCAAGTTTGATAAATCGTGTGCAATTAGGTTATATTGCATCGTATTTAGGCATTTCCCAAGTGACATTAAGTAGAATTCGCGCCGAAATTTAAGCGAATAATTTTTTAACATTTGTAAAAAAATACTATTTTTTTCTAATTCATCTTTGCAGTAAAATATTAACAAAATGAATTGGATTTTATTGATTTTAGGAGGATTATTCTAGATCGGATTTACATCGTCTTTAGGAAAAGCCAAAGAAACAACAGGTTCGGAAATGTACATGTGGTACGGAGCATTTGCAATTTGCTTGGTCGCAAGTATGACTTTATTAATCAAAGCTACACAAACTTTACCTTTGGGAACTGCTTATGCAGTTTGGACTGGAATTGGTGCTGTTGGAACAGTTTTAATCGGAATTTTTGTATTCAGAGAACCAGCTAATTTTTGGAGAATATTCTTTATTTTTACACTAATTAGTTCAATTGTAGGATTAAAATTTGTTTCGAATTAATGAAGGAAGAAATTACAATAAAAAGAGTCAAAGAAATAGATATATTACAGCTTCAAGAAATCTCTAAAAAGACTTTTGCAGATACATTTTCATCTTCTAATTCAGAAGAGGATATGCAAAAATATTTGACTGAAAGTTTTTCAGAGGATCAATTATTAAAAGAATTAAAGAATCAAAATTCGTTGTTCTTTTTTGCAATGATTAATCAAGAAATTGTCGGTTATCTGAAATTGAATATTGGTGATGCTCAAACAGAAATTTATGATATGAATTCTTTAGAAATTGAGAGAATTTATGTGTTAGAATCGTTTCAAGGAAAGAAAATTGGACAAATTCTTTTTAATAAAGCTATAGAAATAACTAAAAACTTCAACTTAGATACAATTTGGTTAGGAGTTTGGGAAAAGAATATTTCTGCGATTAATTTCTATTTAAAAAATGGTTTCGAAAAATTTGATCAACATATTTTTAGACTTGGTGACGATGAACAAATAGATTATATGATGAGATTGGATTTATAAGATTTAAAATATGCCAAAATGTCTTATTAATTCTATATTTTATCAGTATTGTGAAGTGGTATTGTTTTTGACATTGTAACTACAAAATAATAAAATGGACACAAATAGAGATTATACATTCGAAGAAATACCAGATAGATCTCACAACGAGCAAGATTTTTATACTAAATTCAGAGAGAGATTAGATGATGTACAAAAATTTCCAGCAGATTATTTGTTCAAATTCATTTATCCTTCAAGTGAAGAAACGATGAAAAAAATCAAAGATATTTTTGCAGGAACGAATGCTGAGTTTGAATACAAAGCTTCAAAAAATAGAAAATATACATCTATTTCGATTAAACTTTATGTAATTGATGCGGATACAGTAATCAATTATTACAAAGAAGTTTCGAAAATAGAAGGCGTTATAATGTTATAAGAAAAGGTTGCAATTGCAACCTTTTTTATATTTTGAAAAGAGTAGGGGAGTTATAAAATCTTAGAAAAATCTTTCGTATCTAATAATTCTTTAAAAACGACACTATCCTATCAAGTGTGT
>NZ_DJBB01000002.1:0-5991 GCF_002429865.1 Empedobacter sp. UBA5987 | reverse complement strand
TACAAATGCACTACGGGTGTTTCTATAAAAATATACCTATGATAAATAAAGATAAAAATATTAATATCCAAAAATGGATTGATGATTATACATTGGACCTATTAAAAAAAACTAACTATTTAATATCTAGCAAAGAAGATGCAGAAGATTTAGTACAAGATGTTTTTATTTCAGCTTTTGAAAATTATGAAAAATTTCAATGGAATAGCTCTGTAAAAACTTGGTTAATTAGTATTTTGAAAAATAAAATTTCTGATTTTTACAGAAAAAAATATAATAATAAAAATGAGATCACTTTAGATTATTTTTTTGATGAAAATGGTAATTGGATTGATAAAAATATATTAAATGATTGGACAGAAAATGAAAATAATATTAGAGAAAACTATTTAGAAAATTGTTTAGAAAAATTACCTAATAAATGGTTAATTCCTATAAAACTATACTATTTAAAACAAAAAAAAACAGAACTTGTTTGTCAGGAAATAGGAATTACATCGACTAATTTATGGAAGATTCTTCAAAGAGCTAGATTACAATTAAGAGAGTGCATTGAATCTAATTTATCTAATTAAAAATTAACTTATGTGGAATAAAATTATTCATTGGGTTATTATGCCTTGTAATGAAATAACATTTGAAATAGAGAAAAAAAATGCAAAAAAAATCTCATTAATTCAAAATTTGAGATTGAATTTACATATTTATAGTTGTAAATGGTGCGCTTCTTACTACAAAAAAGTAAAGCTAATAGATAATCTTTTGAATAAACAAAATTCAAAAGAAAAATTAATTAATGTAGATGCTCTAAAATCTAAAATAAAGTCCAAAATAGAAACTCATTGTAAACATGAGTAAATACATTACGAATGTTTATCATCAAAAAATAAAGTGTATAAATAATATTTTCTTTTTAAACTGCTATTTTTAAGACTAAAATATTTATTAAATAATTTCCAAAGTATAGTCTAAAGTTAATTTTTATTTTAATTATAATACATCACATATTTAATGAAATTTAAGATAAATTCATAAAACAATAAAAAAACTCAAACCATTTTAAATGATACATTTACAATGGTTTTTTTTGTAAAAATTATAGAAAGATTAATATCTAACAAAAAAAAATAGATTTTTTTTGTCAGGTTTTAATTATTTATACGACTACTATTATAAAAGATCGTATATACAATAAAAATTATTAAAAAATGGAAACAAAAAATTTAGTTCATACTCATAAAGATAATTTGAATATTAATTCACCCTTTATAAATCTTTACAAAATAGGATATTACTTACCTCTATTTGGAACAGTATTACTTTTAGTGTGGATAGGCATTTTTAAGTTTACACCAACAGAGGCTCAAGCTATAAAGTCTCTTGTAGAAAATCACCCATTATCGTTTTGGATTTATAAAATATTTAGTGATCAAACTGTATCTAATATAGTTGGAGTACTTGAATTACTTGTAGCATTATTAGTTGTTTTAACTTTAAAATATCAATCATTAAAAAAATATGCGGGAATAGCTATTCTTATTATTTTCGGAACAACTCTTAGTTATCTTTTTACAACTCCCGGGATTTGGAAATTTGTTGATGGAGTTCCTGTAACAGATTTTTTCATTTTAAAAGATATAGCTTACTTCGGCTTTGGTTTCACTCTTTTAGCTCAATCTTTAAATAAAAAATCATGAAAAAATTATTCATCATAAGCTCATTAATTATTACAGGAATAATACTAACAAGTATAAGTTGTAAAACTCATAAAAATAATTTAGTTAAATCGAATAAACATCAGAAAATGAATAACACATCAGAAAATGAAATATATTTTGCAGGAGGATGTTTTTGGGGAACAGAACATTTTTTTAAACAGGTCAGAGGGGTTACAAATACAGTTGTAGGTTATGCTAATGGAACTATAGAAAAGCCTTCTTATAAAGAAGTGATCACAGGTAAAACTGGTTTTGCTGAAACTGTCAAGGTAACTTATAATCCTGATATAGTTGATCTAGGATTATTAATTGATTTGTATTTTAAGACAATAGATCCTACGAGTCTAGACAAACAAGGAAATGACTTAGGGACACAATATAGAACAGGAATTTATTATACAAACCCAACTGACTCTAAATTAATCGATCAGAAGTTAAAAGATTTAGAAAAAAATTATAATCAAAAAATTGTAGTAGAAAATATGCCTTTACATAATTTTTATGATGCAGAAAATTATCATCAAGATTATTTAAATAAAAATCCAAAAGGATATTGCCATATATCACCAAGTTTATTTGATGATGCTCGTAAGGCAAATCCTATTCAAGAAAAAGAATATATCAAAGAAAGCCAAAGTGAACTTAAAAAACATTTAACTTCTTTGCAATACGATGTTACACAAAATGGTGCAACAGAAAAACCTTTTTCAAATGAATATAATTCTGAATTTAGAGAAGGAATTTATGTAGACATAACAACTGGTGAACCTCTTTTTGTGTCAACGGATAAATTTGAATCAGGTTGTGGCTGGCCAAGTTTCTCAAAACCAATCAGTAAAAATCTTATTGAAGAAATAAATGATAATTCTTTTGGAATGAAAAGAACTGAAGTAAGAAGTAAAACTGGTAATGCTCATTTAGGTCATGTTTTTGATGATGGCCCAAAAGATAAAGGAGGATTGAGATATTGTATTAATAGTGCATCATTAAAGTTTATATCAAAAGAAGAAATGAAAGCTAAAGGATATGAAAAATATTTATCCTTAATAAAATAAAAACTAATAAAATTCTATTTCTAAATATTATAAAAGGTATTACTTAATGTTTACAGATTGTAATTTTTAATAAAACATTTGTTAATGTTTTACAAAATTATATTGTGTAAAATATAATTTTGTAACTTTGTTATGTAATTTAATATTGATGAACTATGAAAGATACGCTAGAACTAGATAATCAATTTTGTTTTCCCATATATGCGCTTTCAAAAAAGATAATCAACATGTACCGTTTATATTTAGATCCACTTGATATTACCTATCCACAGTATTTAGTGCTTATGGTTTTATGGAAAGAACAACAGCAAACAGTAGGGCAATTAGGTGAAAAACTTTTCTTAGACAGCGGTACACTAACACCCTTACTAAAAAGAATGGAGCAAAAAGAAATGGTTGTTAGAAGTAGAAATATTGAAGATGAGCGCATTGTAGTAATTTCTTTGACCAAAAAAGGAAGTGCTTTGAAAGAGAAAGTCAAAGATATTCCAGAAAAATTGTTAGAATCAATGGCGATATCTGTAGATGAGCTTAAACAATTAAAAAAAATAGCAAATAAAATTTTAAACAAACAACAATGAAAAAATTATATGAAACTCAGGCTACAGCTACGGGAGGTAGAAGCGGACAAGTAAAAAGTGAAAACGGTGTTTTAGATATGCAAGTACGTACTCCAAAAGCATTAGGAGGTGCAAATGATGACTTTTTAAACCCTGAAATGCTATTTGCAGCAGGATATTCTGCCTGTTTTGATAGTGCATTGAATTTGGTGATCAAACAGCAAAAAATAAAAACAGGAGAAACGAGCGTTACAGTAAAAGTAGCTATCGGACAATTAGAAAGCGGAGGTTATGGTCTTGCAGCTGAGATACATGCTAATATACCAGGTGTTTCAATAGAAGAAGCTCAAAAGCTTATTGAAACAGCACATAAAGTATGTCCTTATTCTAATGCAACTCGTGGAAATATTGAAGTTAAATTAAATGTTTCTGTAGGTTAATACAATAGATATGGAAATTATAGCAAGTACTTTAACCGTAGTTGTTGCAATTGAACATTGTTACATTCTTTGGATGGAAATGTTTGCTTGGGAAACAGCAGGTAAAAAAACATTTAAATCTTTACCAAAAGATTTGTTTACTCCTACGAAAGGACTAGCTGCTAATCAAGGATTATATAACGGTTTTTTGATTGCAGGACTTATTTGGTCTTTTCTTATAGAAAATCATGAATGGAGTTGTAATATTCGTCTATTCTTTTTAGGATGTATTACTGTTGCAGGTATTTTTGGAGGTATAACCTCTGGTAAAAAAATATTTTTTTTACAAGGTATTCCTGCTTTAATTGCTATGTTGTTTGTGTTTTTAACGAAATAATTAAAAAAATGTCATTAATAGAAGATTTAAATTGGAGACATGCAGTAAAAGCATACAATCCATCGCAAAAAGTTAGTCAAGATAAAATTGATAAAATTGTAGAAGCTGCTAGACTAGCACCTACTTCATCTGGATTACAACCTTTTAAAGTATTAGTTGTAGAGAACCAAGATTTAAAAAATCAATTGGTAAAAGGAGCTCTTAATCCTGAATGTATGAGAGATTGTTCACATGTAATTATTTTTGCTGCTTGGGACAACTATACAGCAGAAAGAATTGATAAAGTATATGATTTTACTACAGATGAAAGAGGATTGCCAAGAGGTCGTTTCGGAAGTTATACAGATAAAATAAAAGGTATTTACTTGAATACATCAGCAGAGGAAAATTTTGCACATACTGCTCGTCAAACTTATATTGCATTAGGGCTTGCATTAGCACAAGCTGCTGAGTTAAAAGTTGATACTACTCCTGTAGAAGGTTTTGATAACGCTATTGTAGATAAAGTTTTAAAATTAGACGAGTTAGGTCTTAAAAGTGTATCTTTAATGTATGTTGGTGTTGCCGATCCTGAATTAGACTGGATTGGATCTATGAAAAAAGTTAGACTACCAAACGAAGAATTTATTGTTGAATTTAAATAATTAAAATTATGAAAATATTATTTGTTGTTACTTCTCATGATGAATTGGGAAATACAGGACATAAAACAGGATTTTGGGTAGAAGAATTTGCTGCTCCTTACTACAAATTTGTAGATGCTGGACACGAAGTTACTATTGCTACACCTAAAGGAGGACAAGCTCCTATAGATCCTAATAGCGAAACAGAAGCTGCACAAACAGAAGCTACAGAGCGTTACAATAAAGACGAAAATGTTCAAGCTTTAATTGCAAATACACATGTATTAGCTAATGAAAAAGCTGAGGATTACGATGCTATTTTCTATCCAGGAGGTCATGGACCACTATGGGATTTAGCAAATGATGTGCATTCTCAACAATTGATTTTAGATTTCTATAATGCTGGTAAGCCAGTTGGTGCTGTTTGTCATGCTCCAGGAGTTTTCAAGAATGTTACTTTAAGTAATGGAGAACCTTTTGTAAAAGGAAAAAATGTAACTGGTTTTTCTAATTCTGAAGAAGATGCGGTACAATTAACAGATGTTGTTCCATTCTTAGTTCAGGTTGAATTAGAAAAATTAGGAGGTCATTACTCTAAAACTGAAGACTGGGGAGTGCATGTTGTAGAAGACGGTTTATTATTTACAGGTCAAAATCCTGCATCTTCGGAAAAAGTTGCTGAGAAAATGATTGCTTACTTACAAAGTAATTTATAAAAATTGTTCCTTTAATGTAAATATTGATTTGTATTTGCGTTAGGGATTGTAGAGAAAATCCTTTTCTGATTAGAAAAGATTGCAATGGAAATCCCGACCAAAGGGAACGCCCAAATTTTATATTTTATATTTTATATAAAAGAATTCAATCAACTGTGAAAGTGATGATGATGATGAATTGATTGAATTTCAAGAGCCTATTTTAATACTTATCAAATAATTTATTTCAAATTATTTGATACTTAATTTTAAGTAGGCTCTTATTTATAGCAATAAACTGTAAAAATCACTGCCGTTTCAAATAAAAATCCATTTATTTTCCTTCATTAATTCCTTACTTTGTTAAACAAAAACTTCTATTGTTTTTTAAATAAAACAAATCCTTCATTTATGTTGAATATTTGAAGAGAAAAAGTATAGAATGAGATGAGTTTCTTTCATTACTTTTTTGAATTTATTAAATATGTTTCCATTTATGTTATTTTGTAATCTTCCCCTTGTTA
>NZ_DJBB01000008.1:0-98584 GCF_002429865.1 Empedobacter sp. UBA5987 | reverse complement strand
CTTAACAAGGGGAAGATTACAATTGTAAAAATGCTTTTAATGAATATTCTTTTATTTAGTGAATCATAGAAAAGTAAATAATTTATAAAAGTGAATGTTTATAGATCATTGAAGTTGATAACATTAAATAGTTATTAGATGATTAATTATTTTTTTTCTCAAAAATTTTATTCTTTTATGTATTATTGGTTTACTTTTTGTGTAATTCGTGGCAGTTAAATTAGGCAATAAACAAAAGGTACACTATTTTTGGAGTATGCGACTTTCTACAAAACAAAAGTTTTTTCAATACATTAAAAAATCATTTAATTTTTTTCAAAACTTGTTGAACCTGTTAAAATTAGTTTTATCAGAGCGACAATTTTTGTATTTATCGTGTATTTTGGTAGCTATTTCATCTGCTTTTGCAGTGATTGTGCTAAAAACTTTTGCGCACAATGTTTTTCAATTTACTATTTATATTAATAATTTAGTCAAACTGCCTTACATCAATAGTATATTACCAATTATAGGTATTTTGTTGACGGTTTTTGTAGTGCAGAAATTTTTGGATGGTTCGATAGAAAAGGGAACTTCTCAAATCATGATTGCTGTAGCTAAAAAATCTGGAATAATGCCTAAAAAACAGATGTATGCTCAGATTTTAACGAGTTCCTTAACAGTTGGTATGGGTGGTTCGGCTGGTTTAGAATCCCCAATTACAATTACTGGAGCAGCTTTTGGTTCTAATTATGCACAATATTACAGATTCAAATACAAAGAAAGAACACTTTTGTTGGCTTGTGGTGTTGCAGCTGGTATTGCGACAGCATTTAATGCTCCAATTGCAGGTGTTTTGTTCGCGATAGAAATTGTATTAGCGGATATGAGTGTTACTGCTTTTATTCCTTTATTGTTATCTTCTGCAACAGGAGCTTTAATTGCCAATTTAACATTAAAAAGCAATATGTTATTATCCTTTCGTTATGCGTTAGGATTTGATTATCATAATGTTATTTTCTATGTGATTTTGGGTGTTTTAGCGGGGTTTGTTTCAGTTTACCATGCTCGATTATTTCGTAAAGTTGAACATTTGATAGGGAATTATTCGGATAATGTATATTGGCGAGCGATTGTTGGAGCGGGAAGTTTAGCAATATTGATTTTCTTTTTCCCAACATTATTTGGTGAAGGTTATGAGAGTATAAAATATTTAGCAAATGATGAAGCTGGTTTTATTTTAAATAATTCATTGTTAGAGAGTTTTAGAACGAATCAATGGATAGTTTTAGGATTTGTTTTTGTCACAATTTTAATCAAATCTATTGCAACAGGTTTAACTTTAGGAAGTGGAGGAAACGGAGGAAACTTCGCGCCTTCGTTATTTGTTGGGTCATATCTTGGTTTTTTCGTTGCAAAATTCTTTAATTTAATCGGTTTCAAAGAAGTTCCTGTTGGTAATTTTACAGTTGTTGGAATGGCAGCTGTTTTAAGTGGATTGTTTCACGCCCCATTAACAGCGATTTTCCTAATAGCCGAAATTACGGGAGGTTATGGATTGATTATTCCCTTAATGATTGTTTCTTCGATAAGTTTTGCAATTTCAAAACGATACGACAAATATTCGATGGATATATACGCAATAGCAGAAAAAGGAATTGTTTTTACATCTGATAAAGACCGAAATTTGTTTAATAAAATTGATTTGTTTTCGATTTATATCAAGAATATCAAAACATTGACGGTTTACAATTCAATTGAAGATATAAAAGAAATTTTTTCTACTACAACACAAGATTTTATTCCAGTCCTCAATGAAGATAAATCGATTCATGGAATTATAGTTTTAGATAATATTCGATCATTTATTTTTAATGATAATATTGATAAAAGTTACTTAGAATGTATAACAGAAGCAACTTCGACATCTATTTTTACGAATGCTGCTAACGTGATGAAAATGATGGAAGCAAAAAAAATAGATTATATTTTACTCACTAAAAAAGGTAAATTTGAAGGTTATGTAACCGAAAGTTTATTATTAGAAAGTTATCGAAGTAATTTGAATAAGTTGAGAATTGAATAATTCTTTTTTAATCATTATTATTATGAAAAATTTGATCAAAATTTTTATATTTCTTTTTTAAGCGTTGTTTTGCCTTTTTGACTGAATCAGCTGAAATTCCTAAGATTTGCGAAATTTCTAAATTGTTCAAGCCTAATTTTAACAAATAAATAGTTCTCAAATTAGATTCGGTTAAAGATGGAAAATTTTGAGAAAGATATTTTACAAAATCTTTTTGTTCATGAGCAAAAATATTTTTGAAATTTCCCCAACTTTCGTCTGTCATTAAATGCGAATCTAAGAGATTAACTAATTCATTATATTGTTTTTCTTTGTTTATGGTACTTGAATTGGAAATAGAATTAATTTCATTTTTTAATGTAACTATTTGTTTATTCTTTTCAGACAAATATGTTTTATATGATTCTAAAGTTTGAGCGGTTTTATTTAACTTATTTTCAGACTTAAGTTTATCATTTTGAATAGATAATATTTTATTATCGTATGTGGAATTTTGTATTTTTATTTTTCTACGATAAGAAATTATTACCACTAAAATGATGATGATTAATAGAAAAGAAATAAGAAATAATGCATTTTTTAGGATGGTTGTTTTCTCTTGTTCTGCTTTTTCTGCTTCAAATTTAAAGTTGAAATTATCTTGTTGAATTTTCCAATTAATTTCATTAATCACATTTTGACCATCTGTTTTTTGCAACTCTAATTCCAATTCATCCAATTTTCTTCGGCTAATTAACTCCTCATTGATATTATTGTTTTTTACAGCAATTTCTAATAAGATTTTATAAATGTCATATTCAAAACTGTTCAAATAAATTTTCTGAGAAGCATATTCTTTTGCTTCATTCAAAATTATTTTAGCATCATCAATTCGATTTAATTCCAAGTACAATTTTCCCAATTGAATATTAGCATACATTAAATTTCGAGCGTTTTTTAATTTTTTAGAAATTTCAATATCTTTTTTCAAATTATCAATCGCTAAATCGTACTGTTTGTTGAGAATATTTATAGAGGCAATATCACCTAAAGCTTTTGCATATCGAATTTCGTCCTTATTTTGAATTGCATATTCTTTTGTTAATTCGAAGTAATTATTTGCTTTATTAATATTATTTTTATTCATAAAAACATGACCAATCGCATTCAGAATTGTTCCATATTCGTGGTCCTTTTTGTTGGTATATTTTAAAGCTAACAAAAGATATTTTTCACTTTTATCAAATTCTTTTACATTCATAAAGTAAAATGCATTCTTTTTGTAAACATCACTTTTAGAAAAAATATCCTCATCTTTTGTTAAGTCGAGAAGTTTTGATGCTTCCATAAAATATGGATAAGCATTTTGATATTGGCTAAAATTATAATAGTAATACCCATATTGTGTGTTCACCCAAATTTGTAATTCTGGTGAGTTAACATTTTTTGAAACTTTTAATGCAGACTCAAATAACGAATTACTTTTTTTGTTTAATTTATCGTTGGTTTGTGCATAAAGATTAGCTAAATAAACTTGATAAATTGATTTTAGACTTTTTGATAAAAAAGAAGTTGATGAGATATCTAATTTCTTGAAATTATTTTGCAATTGAATAGAATCTGTCACATTTTTATTCTGTTCGATGATTTTTTCAATAATAATACGTTCATCATTTTTACTAATAGAACTAAATGATGATAAAAATAAAAAAGGAAAGAGTAGGAGCGTAAAAAAAATAGAAACTTTCAATATATTATTTTTTCAAATATAGACCGAAAAAATTGTAAATCTTAATAAAAATTCGAATAATTTTTATGTTTTACTTCATTTTCAAAATATTGATATTTAGATAAATATGAAATGTCCCCTCAATTGTCCCCCCCCGAAAATATAATTTTTTTTGATTAATAATCTATTTTTGAATTAAGTATTTCGAAAGATTACTAATCTATCATCAAACTATTAATAAAAAACTAAACACTCTCAACTACTTAAACCTATTTATAAATCCAATTACAAAATTATTTCCTTCATGATGCAAGTTATGGAGGATTTTTTTTTGAATTTTTTTCTTTGTAATTTAGTTTTATATTTTAATTAGAAAAGAACGGATGAGGAAAATAAACTACTCAGTGTTGGATTTGGCTTATGTAAGAGAAGGAGATACATTAAATCAAACGTTCAAAAACACGTTAGATAACGCAAAATTTGTCGACGAAATAGGGTATAGTCGTTATTGGCTATCCGAACATCATAATATGCAAAATGTTGCGAGTGCGGCAACTTCTTTATTAATAGGTTATGTAGCAAACGGAACTTCAAGAATTAAAGTTGGTTCGGGAGGAATCATGTTACCTAATCATACTGCTTTATCAGTTGCAGAACAGTTTGGAACATTAGATGCACTTTATCCAAATCGTATCGATTTAGGTCTAGGTCGTGCACCAGGAACTGATCAATTAACGGCGTCTATTTTACGTCGTGGCGATAATTTTATGAATTATGATTTTGAAGCTGAAATCAAAAATCTACAAAACTATTTTAGTTTAGATAATAAAGAAAGTAAAGTGCGTGCGATTCCTGGAGAAGGAGCAAATGTGCCGATTTATATTTTGGGATCAAGCACAGATTCGGCTTTTTTGGCAGCTAAATTAGGTTTACCTTATGCGTTTGCAGGTCATTTTGCGCCACAACAATTCTATGATGCGGTAGAGATTTATCGCTCTCAATTTCAACCTTCTGAATTTTTGAAAGAACCTTATACAATTGCTTGTGTCAATGTAATTGCGGCGAATACAGACGAAGAAGCGCATTATTTATCAATGTCGATGTACCAAGGTTTTTTGAATATTATTACCGATAAACGTCAGCCAATTGTCCCGCCAGAAAAAACACAGTTAGAATTAGCTTCGCCTGAGCAAAAATATATGCTAAAAGGAATGACAGCTTTGTCTTTTATTGGAAGTAAAGGTGCTTTGGCGCAGAGTTTAGATGAATTTATTTTTGAATCTAAAATTGATGAAATTATGGTTTCAACAAATGTTTTTGATCAAAAAGCAAAACGAAAATCGTATCAAATTGTAAGTGAATTGTTTCGTTAAATGAAATCAAAGAAATCAATCTCAAAGTTCAAGTATTATTCAATGTTTGTTGATCAATTCAAAGATCAATTGACGATTGTTTTGATGCTAAATCTTGTTTTATTTTTTATTGCAAACCATTGGAGTTACCTTGTTCCAGAAGAATTTTTGTCTGTAAGTCACAAAGATATTTTTGGCTTATTTAGAGAACAATTTGTGTTGAACGAATTTTTCGAGGTGTTGGCTTATACTTTTTTGGGCGCTTTATTTATACATTTCGGAACATATAAAATGAATAAAATCTGGATTTTTAGGCTTAATGCGTTGCTTTTAGTAATTGTTTCCACTTATTTTTGGACAATTCCTTTGCTGCAAAGTGCTGAGATTGTTTTACAAAAAGGTCATCCTTATTTTATTGCTGCGATTATTGGTCAAATTCTTTTGTATTTGATTGTCGGAAACGAATTTTTAGGTTCAATCAAAAATAAAAGAAAACAACCCAAAATCAATCATTCTTAGTTATATTTGCCAAAACTTAATTTTTACAAAAATCAAACTATGTACTCATTTGATAAATTTCACGAATTAATTGCCGAAACAATTGATAAAAATCCATTTTCTAAAAATCCAGAAGAATTATACGAACCGATGGATTACATTTTGAATATTGGTGGTAAAAGAATTCGTCCAATTTTGACTTTATTGGGAACTGATTTGTTTGATGGTGAAGTTGAAAAAGCATTGAAACCTTCGTTAGCGATTGAGTTTTTTCATAATTTTTCGTTGATGCACGATGATATTATGGATAATGCTTCATTAAGAAGAAGTAAACCAACAGTTCACGAAAAATTTGGATTAAATACAGCGATTCTTTCTGGTGATGCAATGTTGGTAAAAGCGTATCAATATTTAGAAGATTTAGAACCAGAATTATTTAAAAGTTCGACAAAATTATTTTCTAAAACTGCTTTAGAAGTCTGTGAAGGACAACAATTGGACGTGAATTATGAAACAAAATTGAATGTTTCGTACGATGATTACATCAATATGATTTCTTTAAAAACGAGTGTTTTACTTGGTTGTGCTTTGAAATTAGGTGCAATGATTGGAAACGCTTCGGAAGAGGATTCGGATAAATTGTACCAATATGGTTTGAATTTAGGAATCGCGTATCAATTGAAAGATGATTATTTGGATGTTTTTGGTAGCCTTGAACATTTAGGTAAAAAACATGCTGGAGATATTTTCGAGAATAAGAAAACGATTCTTTACATTTCTGCTTTAGAAGCGGCAAATGAAGAAGAAAAAGAGGAATTATTATATTGGTATAGTTCAAATACAGATAATATCGATAAAGTATATGCGGTAGAAAAATTATTCAGAAAACTGAATGTTAACCGTAAACTTTCTACATTAATTAGAGAATATACAAATAAAGCGCACAGCTATTTGGATCAAATTGATGTTCCAGAAGAACGTAAATCTTATTTGAGAGAATTAAGCGAGGTTTTAATTGATCGACAAGGATAAAAAATGCAATTTCGAACGACTTTTCAAATTCAATCTTCTGATTTTAAGCTCAATCATCAACATAAAATATTGACGATAGGCTCTTGTTTTTCAGATGAAATTGGAAAACGTTTGACAGATTTAAAGTTTGATGGATTAATTAATCCTTTTGGAGTAATTTTTAATTCACATTCTATTCAAAATTTAATCGAAAGAAGCATTCAAAAAAAATATTTTACAACAGCAGATGTACATCAAAACGGAGAAGAATTTTTCTGTTTCGATGTACATTCTTCGTTTAATGCGTTGACGAAAGAAGCTGTTTTAGAGGAATTAAATTTGACTTTAGATCAAGTTCATGATTACATTCTTTCTTGTGATGTGTTAATGATTACATTGGGAACATCGTGGATTTATGAATGGAAAACATCTAATCAAGTTGTTGCGAATTGTCATAAAGTTGACGCAAAACAATTTGAAAAACGATTATTAACAACAGAAGAAAATCTAAAATCATTGGAATTAATTGTTTCAGATTTGAAGAATATTAATCCAACTATTCGCATTATTACAACAGTTAGTCCAGTTCGTCACACAAAAGATGGAATGATCGAAAATAATGTAAGTAAAGCTAGACTGTTGGATGCTTTATATCAATTAAGTCTTCAAAATAATCAAGTTGAATATTTCCCGTCATATGAATTAGTTTTAGATGATTTGAGAGATTATCGTTTTTTCAAAGAAGATTTGATTCATCCATCGAAACAAGCCGTTGATTATATTTGGGAAAAGTTTTCAGAAACTTATTTCGAGCAATCAACGCAAACAATTATTCAAAAAATAAATAAAGTTATTTCAGCAATTAATCATCGCCCTTTTAATGAAGGATCAGACAATTATCAACAATTTTTAGTAAAAACGATTACATTGATGAATGAATTAGAAAAAGGAAATCAACTTGATTTTTCAGTTGAAAATGAACTTTTGAAATCAAAAATAAAACATGTTAATTGATACACATACACATCTATATTCGGAGCAATTTGAGAATGATATAGATGAAGTAATTGCGCGAGCAAAGCAAAATGGAGTAGAGCGATTTTATTTGCCAGCAATTGATAAAAGTTACACGGATAGAATGTTGGCGTTAGAAGCTGCTCACCAAGATTCGATGTTTGCGATGATGGGTTTGCATCCGTGTTCGGTTCATCCAGATACAATAGAAGACGAATTGGCTCATGTGCGCGAATGGATTGATAAACGACCATTTAAAGCAATTGGCGAAATCGGAATTGATTTGTATTGGGAAAAAGAATTTTTACAAACGCAACAAGATGCTTTCAAAATGCAAATTGAATGGGCAAAAGAAAAGAATTTACCAATTGTCATTCATTGTCGAGATGCTTTCAACGAAGTTTTTGAAGTGTTAGAAGAAGTAAAAGATGAAAAATTATTCGGAATTTTTCATTGTTTTTCAGGAACAAAAGAAGATGCACAACGCGCAATTGATTTCAATCTGAAATTAGGAATTGGTGGAGTTGTAACCTTCAAAAATGGTAAAATAGATCAATTTTTAGGTGATTTTGATATCAAACATATCGTTCTCGAAACAGATTCACCTTATTTAGCTCCAGTTCCGTTTCGCGGAAAACGAAATGAAAGTAGTTATTTGACACATGTTTGCGATAAGTTGGTTGATATTTACCATCAAACACCAGCTGAAATTGCAGCAATTACAACAAAAAATGCGTTTGACATTTTCGAACGTTAGGATAAATCAGAATAGAAAAATTATATTTGCAAAAGAAAACCTTTGACAAGATGAAATACAAAAGAATATTACTTAAATTGAGTGGTGAAGCATTAATGGGAGATTTACAATATGGTATTGATCCAAATATGCTGAAACAATATGCGCAACAAATTAGAGAAGTTGCTGAACTTGGTTGCGAAGTGGCAATCGTAATCGGAGGTGGTAATATTTTTAGAGGTGTACAAGGTGTTGCTTCTGGTATGGATCGTGTACAAGGAGATTATATGGGAATGTTGGCAACAGTGATTAACAGTATGGCATTGCAAGGAGCTTTGGAAGATGCTGGTGTTAATACACGTTTACAAACGGCTATTCGTATGGAGCAAATCGCAGAACCATTTATCAAAAGAAGAGCAACGCGTCATTTAGAGAAAGGGCGTGTCGTAATTTTTGGTGCAGGAACAGGAAATCCATATTTTACAACAGATACAGCAGCAGTTTTAAGAGCGATTGAAACACAAGCTGATGTTATTTTGAAAGGAACTCGTGTTGACGGAATTTATACTGCAGATCCAGAAAAAGACCCAACAGCAGAGAAATTCGAAACAATTTCTTATCAAGAAGTTTACGATAAAAACTTAAAAGTAATGGATATGACAGCTTTTACTTTGAGTGAAGAAAATAATTTACCTATTATTGTATTTGATATGAATACAGATGGTAATTTGAAAAAATTAATTTTAGGAGATAACGTAGGTACTCTAGTAACAAATAAATAAATCCCGAAATGGAAGAATTAGATATTATTTTAGAAACGGCTAAGGAGCAAATGCAGGGAACTGTAAGTCACTTAGAGGTTGCATTCGACAAATTAAGAGCAGGTAAAGCTACTCCTGCAATGTTAAGTTCAGTTCGTGTTGATTACTACGGAAGTTTATCTCCGTTAACTCAAATTGCAAATGTAAATACACCAGATGCAATGACATTGAGCATTCAACCATACGAGAGAAATTTAATTCATGAAATTGAAAAAGCAATCATCAATGCTAATTTAGGTTTTGCACCTTCTAACAATGGAGATACAATTATTATCAGTATTCCTCCAGTAACAGAAGAACGTCGTAAAGAGTTGGTGAAAATGGCCAAATCTGATATGGAAACTGCTAAAATTTCTCTTCGTAATGCACGTCAAGATGCGAACAAAGCATTGAAAGCTGTAAAAGAAGCTTCTGAAGACATGGTGAAAGATTATGAAACACGTGTTCAAGGATTAACAGACAAGTTTTCTAAGAAATTAGAAGAAGCTTTAACGAAAAAAGAAGCTGAAATCATGAAAGTTTAATCTTTCTTGAAAAAAAAATATTTTAAGGCAGCGTTTCGCTGCTTTTTTTATTTATTTGCATAATCAATTTCAAAAGATGAAGAACTATATATTCCTGCTAAATTTCTGTATTTCAATTGCCACATTTGCTCAAATTAAAGTGAGAGTATTCGATGCTCAAGACGAATTTCGTTTAACTGGTGCTAATGTTTACAGCGATACCAAACAATTTTTTGGTCAAACAGACGAATTAGGAGAATTGGATATTAATGATTCTGTTCATTTTATTGATATAATCAAAAATGGATATTTCTCAGAAAGTATTCAGACTGATGGTAAAAAGTTGGTGGAAATTATGATGAAACCTTCTTTCATTAGTTTGGATGAGGTTAGTTTTACGACAAATGATTCTGTTGGTCGTAATTTGATTATCAAAGCAATTCGCAATCAATCCAAAAATACAATCAGAAACGGAGGAAATATTTTCCTAAAATCATACACTAAATTTTGGAGTACAGTAAATAACGATTCGATTCCGTTTATCATTCAACCTCAAAATCACAAAGATTCTGTCAATAATCAATGGAAAAAATTGTTAGACAACAGTCATTTATTTTTGGGAGAACGTGCAATGGATCATAAAGTTTCGAAGCGTTTTGGACTAAAAAATATCGTGCAATCTTCTCGTATTTCTGGAATGCGTTCGCCTTTGTACGAATATTTGGCGATGCAACCAATTGCGTTCAATTTTGATCAAGATAAAATCAATTTTTTCTTCAAAGGAATTATTAATCCAGTAAGTCGAGAAGGTCTTTCGCATTACCGTTATGGTTTCAAAGAGGATATTTTTATTGATGGGCGAAAAACGGCTGTTATTAGCTTTTTCCCTTCAATCAAAACGGATAAAAGACAAATTAAAGGAACACTTTGGATTGATGATAGAACGTATGCTTTAATCAAAATTGAAGCAGAAAATACGATTTCAAATTATGTTGCAGAATTAGAAGCAGATTGGAAATTGAATAATGGTTCTTGGATTCCAAATCAACAAAAATATCGCATGGAAGCTGGTAATTTTAAGATTACAGAGAAATTATCCGATGATGATTTTATTGATAAAAAAGAAAAAATTTGGATTAATCTTGAAACAACTTTCAAGGATATTCAAAATCCAGCACATTTCAAACGCAACGAATTTTTAGGTTACGAAGACGAAATTTCTTTTCAAAATATGAACGAAAAGAAATGGGACAATGTGATGGAAGATTACCGCGATTCGTCATTATCAAACAAAGAGCGAAATACTTATACGACAATTGATAGTATTGGCGATAAATATAAGTTAGAACGTCAAATGAAATTGATGAGAATCATCAATTCTGGTGGGAAATTATCATTAGGAAAAGTTGATTTAGATTTAACAAAAATCTTAGCGTTTAATGATTACGAAGGTTTTAGACTTGGTGCCGCGTTTAATACAAATGAAAATTGGAGCGATAAATATTCGTTGAATGCGTATTCAGCTTATGGTTTCAAAGATGAAACATTCAAGTTTGGATTTGGTGGAGATTATTATGTAAATAAGCCTTATTCGGGTCGAATTTTTGCAAAATACTCGCAAGATGTTTCGGCTTCTGGGAAAACGCCAATTTTATTACAATCGAATTATACACGTCTAATTTCTGGAGCTTTTAGTAATATTTATAATCACGAATATTTTTCGTATAAACATTATTCTTTTGGATATGAGCAAGATATTTTCAAGAATGTAACCTTCAATATTTCGGCAAATTATGAAAAACAACAAGCAGAATTTGATTATTCTTTCCTGAATAATATAGGTTGGTACGATTTGTATAATACGCAATTAGCGATCCGTTTTGCACCAAAAGACAAGTTTATCCGCACGCCTTACGGAAAAGTGACGGTGAATAGCGGGAAATCTGTTTTCTATGCAATGTTGACGAAATATTGGGATATTTTCAATTCTGATTATGATCCACTTCGTTTCAATATTTCTTATTTTGATGTGTTCGATACGCGAGTTGGTAAAACAAATTTCAATGTAAATGCGGGTTGGGTTGAAGGAAAAATGCCGTTGATGAATTTGTACGAAGGACAAGGAAATGCAAAACGAAATGACTTTTTGAATTTTGGAGTAGGAGGTTTAACGAACTTTGAAACAATGCGTCCTGGAGAATTTTATTCGGATCGATTTGTATCATTTCAGTTGAAACATATTTTTGCAGGCATTAAAGTTGGAAACAAAATTATTTTCCCACAATTCGTTTACCGTGGAGTTTTAGGTGATATGAAAGATAGAGCAGATCATCAAAATTTAGAATTCAAAACATTGAATCATTATTATCACGAAACAGGAGTTGAAGTAAATAATTTAATTTTCAAAACATTTGGATTGGGAGCTTTCTATCGTTTAGGAGCTTATTCTGAAGAAAAATTCCAAGATAATTTCTATTTAAAATTAACAGTTAATTTGAATTTTTTGTAGAATTTAGATTTTGTCATTCTGAATTTATTTCAGAATCTCATGATAAGATAATTTTACTTCAAAAAATAAACTAAAATCAAAAATCCTTTACATTTTCATTGAAATTGTAAAGGATTTTTAGGTTGGTTGAAAAATATTCGCAAAAATTATGCCTATAATTTTTATAACTTTAAATAATAACTAAATTTGTAAGGATAAATTAAAAAATTATGCAATCGTACGGAATTAAAGCCTTATTAGAAAAAGGCAAGGATTTGTTGCTACAGGAAGTAGTTGTAAATGGATGGGTAAGATCGTTCAGAAGTAATCGTTTCATCGCGTTGAATGACGGTTCTACAATTAATAATATTCAAGTAGTAGTAGATTTCGAAAATTTTGACGAATCAATTATAAAACAAATTTCTACAGCAGCTTCTTTACAAGTAAAAGGAGAAGTAGTAGAAAGTGAAGGAGCAGGTCAAGATATTGAAATTGTTGCGAAAGAAATCAAAATTTTAGGAACTGCGCCATCTGATGATTTAAAAGGAACAATTTTACAACCAAAACAGCACAGCTTAGAGATTTTGCGTGAGCAAGCACATTTACGTTTCAGAACTAATGTTTTTGCTGCAACTATGCGTGTTCGTAATGCGTTAATGTTCGGAATTCACAAGTATTTCAACGAAAGTGGATTCGTTTACATCAACACGCCAATTATTACAGGATCTGATGCTGAAGGAGCAGGAGAGATGTTTCATATCACAAACTTGGATATGGAAAACTTGCCTAAAAACGAAGAAGGAAAAGTAGATTATACACAAGATTTCTTTGGTAAATCGACTAATTTAACGGTTTCTGGACAGTTAGAAGGAGAAACTGCAGCAATGGGATTAGGGAAAATTTACACATTTGGACCTACTTTCCGCGCAGAAAACTCGAATACTTCTCGTCACTTAGCTGAATTCTGGATGATTGAACCAGAAGTTGCGTTTTTCCGTTTAGATCAAAATATGGATTTGGCAGAAGATTTTATGAAATCTGTTATCACTTATGCAATGGAAACGTGTAAAGATGATTTGAAATTCTTAGCTGAACGTTTTGACAAAGAACAAAAACAAAAACCAGAAGCAGAGCGTTCTGAATTAGGTTTAATTGAGCGTTTAGAATATGTTTTAAATAACAAATTCATTCGTTTAACTTATACAGAAGCAATAGATATCTTAAAAGATTCTAAACCAAATAAAAAAGGTAAATTCAAATATCCAATCGAAGGTTGGGGAGCAGATTTACAATCAGAACACGAACGTTATTTAGTTGAGAAACATTTCAAAACGCCAGTTATTTTATTTGATTATCCTGCAGAAATCAAAGCATTTTACATGCGTATGAATGATGATGGAAAAACAGTTCGTGCAATGGACGTTTTATTCCCTGGAATCGGAGAAATTATCGGAGGTTCTGAGCGTGAAGAACGTTTAGAAGTTTTAGACGAAAAAATGGAGAAATTCGGAATCGATAAAGAAGAATTATGGTGGTACCGCGATACAAGACGTTTCGGTTCTGTGCCACATTCTGGTTTCGGTTTAGGTTTAGAGCGTTTGGTATTATTCGTTACAGGAATGGGTAACATTCGTGACGTAATTCCTTTCCCTAGAACACCGAATAACGCTGAATTTTAATAAAAATATTTTTACGGATTTATGCTTAAAAATTGTAACTTTAAGCTAAATCCGTTTTTTTATATAAGCCAAAACCCAAAATATGTTAAAGCAGGAATTAAATTTAAAATTACAACAAAAACTATCGCCACAACAAATCCAATTAATGAAGTTGGTTCAACTTCCTACGGTTGCTTTTGAACAACGCGTAAAGGAAGAGTTGGAAGAAAACCCTGCTTTGGATGATCAATCTTCTGAATATGATGAAGATTACGGAGGAGAGCAGGAAGAATGGGACAATCAGAGTGATGATTTTGGCGATGAGCAAGTGATTGATACAAGTGATATCAATATTGATGATTATTTGAGCGATGATGACATCCCAAATTATAAAACGTATACGAATAATTATAGTGATGATGACGAAGATAAATCTGTTCCTTACGCACAAGGAGAGAGTTTTATCGAGTTTTTGACATCACAATTATATACGAATCGATTAACTTCGGAACAATTTCAAATTGCTGAATTTATCTTAGGAAATATTGACGATGATGGTTATATGCGTCGTGATATTAAATCGTTGGTTGACGATTTAGCATTCTCGCAAAATATTTACACTTCGCCAGAAGAGGTTGAAAATTTGTTGATTAATTATATTCAACGAATGGATCCAGTTGGAGTAGGTGCGCGTGATTTGCAAGAATGTTTATTGATTCAATTAGAAAATAAAAATCAAACTGAAGCAGTAGAATTAGCCGAAAAATTAATTTCAGAATCGTTTGATGCATTTACGAAAAAGCATTATTCGAAATTGATGGCAAAATATGATGCGGATGATGATGAATTGCGTGATGCAATTTCGGAGATTGAACGTTTGAATCCAAAACCAGGAAAATCATTTTCGAGTAGTAGTAAAATTGTAGAGCAAATAACGCCAGATTTTACAATTCATATCAACGATGGCGATTTAGAATTATCGTTAAATGGACGTAATGTACCAGAATTGAAAATTTCGAGTGCGTTTGCAGAAATGTTAGATACATATAAAAAAACCGAAAATAAATCGAATCAACAGAAAGAAGCTGTGATGTTTGTCAAACAAAAGTTAGATTCTGCGAAATGGTTTATTGATGCGGTTCAGCAACGTCGTAACACGCTTTTGTACACGATGGAAGCGATTATGAAATTTCAAAAAGAATATTTCTTAACAGGAGATGAAACGAAAATCAAACCGATGATTTTGAAAGATATTTCAGACAGAATTGGAATGGATATTTCGACAGTTTCTCGTGTAGCGAATTCAAAATATGTCACAACGCCTTACGGAACATTTTTGATAAAAGATTTGTTCTCAGAATCGTTAACAAATGATGAAGGTGAAGAAGTTTCGACGCGCGAAATCAAACGAATTTTACAAGATGTAATTGCAGATGAAGACAAACGTAAACCTTTGACAGACGAAAAATTAACTGAAATTTTAAAAGAAAAAGGTTATCCAATTGCTCGTCGTACAATTGCAAAATATCGCGAACAACTAAATATTCCGGTTGCGAGATTGAGAAAAGAAATCTAAACTTTTAGAAGAAATATTATCAAACAAAAAAAGAGCTTTTTAAAAAGCTCTTTTTTTGTTTTTACCCCAAGTTGTCATCCATTCAAAATAATCTTCTTTGTATGAATTATCATTCAATTGCGTAATAATTTTTTGTTGTTTTTCTTTGTTCAAATCATCATCAATTACAGAAAAGTTTAAGAAAATATCTTTACCGATTAATTTTGAAAAGAAATTTTCATTCTTTAATTCTTCTAAAACTTCGATACATTTTTCATTAATTTTATTTTGAAATTGATAAAACCAATCTTCGTCATTGTCGTGTTCATCAACTATTTGTTTGCACATTTGATTGATTTCTTGGAAAGAATTTTCAGCTCCTAAATAATCATATTTCCATTCAGAAGGCTCGTATTTGTAGTAACAAAAATCGTCTTCATCCGATACTTTTTCCAAATGTTCGATAGAATTTGCTGAAGGATGAATAGCTATTTTCGTGTCGTTATTGCACAAGGCAAAAGCGTAAAGGTCTTGGGAAGGATTTTCGTTATAAATTTTCAAAAAGGCTTGTTTGGTTGATTGCACTAATTTGTTTTTTAATTCATTAAAATCCATTCATTTATATTTCTTTAATCGGTTAAAATTATTTTTTGAAATGTAGTAAAATTCTTTAAATATTAAATCATTGTTAATTTATTTTTTAAAGACAAATTCAATTATTATTCATTTTCTATGTAACTTTTCTGTAATTCACGCGTCATTATAGTAAACAAACCTAATATGTCTAAATTATATATACCAATTTTATTATTTGCCTCGACCTCGATTTTTGCGCAACAACAATATAAAGGAAGCTTGCAATATACGAATCAAATGCCTGTTAGTTTGGCTGATGTTATTATTTTAAAAGATGATCAAATTATTGATGAAATTTCAACTGATGATAAAGGAAATTTTACAGTTGATTTAGTAGAAGGAAATTATACGTTTCGAATAGAAGAAGCTGGTGTTTTGCTTCATACTCAAACAATTTTATGTGAACAAAATCAAGATTTAGGCGTTATTATTATTCCAAAAACTGAAAATATTACATTAAATGAAACAGTTGTAAAAAGTCAGAAAAAATTAATTGAAAAGAAAGTTGATCGACTTGTTTTTAATGCTGATTTAGCGGAAGGAGCAAAAGGTGGAGATGCGTTAGATTTGCTGAAATTGGCGCCTCGTGTGAAGGTTGATAATGATGTTGTTTCGATAATTGGTAAAAGTAATTTGCGTGTGATGGTGGACGATCGTTTGTTGGAAATGTCTGGTGATCAATTGATAAATTATTTAAAAACGCTTCGCGCAGATGATATCGAGAAAATAGAAGTAATTACAAATCCGCCCGCAAAATATCAAGCAATAGGAAATAGTGGAATTCTCAATATTGTATTAAAATCTGGTAAAAAAGACTCGTGGAATGGGAGTTTGTCATCGTCATTGCAACATTATAACAAACCATATTGGAACAATAGTGCATCGTTTAATTACCGAAAAAATAAATGGACATTAGTTTCGAATATTTTTGGTGGTTTTGGAGAATATGACGGAATTGGACAATCTGATATTTATTTCACAAAAACCAATGAAGTTTGGACCGAAAGAGAAAAAAATAGTGGAAAAAATAGAAATATTGGCGGAAAATTAGGATTGGATTATAAAGTTTCGGATAAATTGACAACTGGATTTACGCTTGATTTATATGCAGGAAATCGAAAAGGGACTGGTGGTACGAAAACAACAATAAATAGTTTGGATAAAAACGAATTGTTGAGTTATATTTTGAATGATCGAAATGGGAGCAAAGGAAACACGAAATACAATACTTTAAATTATCACGTGATTTATAAAATGGATACAATCGGAAAAAAACTGACATTTGATTTTGATTGGGTTAATTTTAATAACAATAATACAAGTGTAGCTTCTAACCGATTTTTTGATTCAAATGATGTTGAAAATACAGTAGAATATCAAGGAAATAAAAGTTTGTCTGATCAAAAAGCAAATAATTATAGTTTGAATATTGATATGGAACACCCCGTTAATACTTGGAAACTAAATTATGGTGGACGTTACAGTTGGACGAAAAATAATAGCGATAATTTATTTTACAACACATCTTCTGGAACGCCTGTTTATGATGAAAAGTTGAGTAATGGTTTTTATTATGACGAAAATATTTTAGCTTTTTATGCGAGTATCGAAAAAGATATTTCAGAAAAATGGTCTGCAAAAATTGGTTTGAGATACGAAAATACTGATGCAAAAGGTTTTTCTCCGCAAGAAAATCAACATGATACCTATAAATATGATGGGTTATTCCCAACGGCTTATTTGATGTATAAACCAGCTGAAAATCATTCGTTAAGTATAAATGTTGGGCGACGTATTGATCGACCTTTTATGGGACAATTGAATCCGTTTCGTACCATTTATTCGCCTTATTCTTTTGCCGAAGGAAATCCGAAGTTAAAACCTTCTTATTCGTATAATTATGAGTTGGAATATGCGTACAAAGATTTGGCAATTACGACGTTGTATTACAGAAATTCTACGGATGAAATCAATCAAATTGTGGTTGTAAATCCAACAGAAAATACACAAAATTGGATTCCATATAATTATGCTGATTCGGAGAGTTTTGGAATTAGTGAAAATCTAAATTTCAAGCTTGTAAAATGGTGGAGAGTCAATGGAGCGATTGATTTGTATTACAAAAAAACGAAAGGAATTATTCCAGAATACAATTATGTATTGGATGGATTTAATGGAGACTTTCGTTTGACAAATAATTTAGAATTGAATAAATCGAAAACATTATTGTTTAATCATACTACAAATTATACAACAAAAACAATTGATGCCATGTCAAGAAGCCGCGCTAATTGGAGTACAGCTTTTGGTTTGAGAGCGTTATTTTTGGATAAAAAATTCGAGGTTTCGTTTAATGTGAACAATGTATTTAAAGATAGAGCTTGGCAAGATCAAAGTTTTAGTAACGATACGAAATTTGTTTATACAGGACAATCCGCTCGCTATTATCGTATTGGAATTCGATACAATTTTGGAAAATCATTCACAATAGAACAATCAAAAAGTAGTTCTGAAAAAGGAAGATTGTAAATTGTTAAAAATAAACCCCAATATTGATTAAAATATTGAGGTTTGTTTTTTTTATAATTTTTTCTTTGAGATTCTATTTTTTTTCTTTTATTTTGTAACCAATGTCTAATGTTGTATAATTTGGTTATGAGTGAGTATTTAACTATTTCAGAAACAGCGAAATTACTTAATAAAAGTACAAAAACACTTCGTCGTTGGGATGAAGAAGGGAAGTTATCGGCTGTTCGAGAACCTATAAGTAATTATAGAGTTTATAGGAGAAGAGATGTAGAGACGTTGTTTGCTGAATTTTTGCAGACAGATATTGAAGAAACTGTTTCAAATTTTGTAAAGCCAACGCAAGATTTTCATGTCTTAGAATTATTTGCTGGAGCTGGAGGTTTGGCAATTGGTATGGAAAAAGCAGGGTTGAAATGTGTTGCATTAAATGAAATTGATAAACACGCTTGCGAAACTCTAAGAAAAAATAGACCAAATTGGAATGTCTTAGAAGGTGATATTAAGAATTTTAATTTTTCTGAATATTATAATAAAGTTGATGTTGTAACAGGAGGATTTCCTTGTCAAGCATTTAGTTACGCAGGAAAAAGACTTGGTTTAGAAGATGCAAGAGGAACTTTATTTTATGAATTTGCAAGAGCTGTAAAAGAAGTTAATCCACCTATTTGCATTGGAGAAAACGTAAAAGGTTTATTGAATCATGATAATGGTAATACTTTACGTGGAATGATTTCAATTTTAGATGAAATTGGGTATAAAGTAGTTCCAGTAGAGGTTTTGAAAGCAATTAATTATAATGTTCCACAAAAAAGAGAACGATTAATTTTAGTAGGAATTCGTAAAGATATTCCAATAGATTATCACTATCCAACGCCGTACAAAAAAATATATAATCTTTCTGATGCATTGAAAAAAGGAGAATTGTTCGATTGTAATGTTCCAAAATCTACTGGAGCTAAATATCCTGAAAGCAAGAAAAGTGTATTAGATTTAGTTCCTCCAAAAGGCTATTGGAGAGATTTACCTCTTGAAATTCAGAAAGAATTTATGGGAGCAAGTTTTTATTTAGGTGGAGGAAAAACAGGAATGGCAAGAAGAATAGGCTGGGACGAACCTTGTTTAACCTTAACATGTAGCCCTGCCCAAAAACAAACAGAGCGTTGTCATCCAGATGAAACTCGCCCTTTTACAGTAAGAGAATATGCTCGTATTCAGACTTTTCCTGATGAATGGGAATTTTCAGGGCCTATGGCACAACAATATAAGCAAATTGGTAATGCAGTTCCCGTTAATTTAGGAAAAGAGGTTGGTTATTCAATAATTAATTTTCTTAACCAATATTATAGTTTATTAAAACCTGAATAATAAGAATAATTATCAAAGGAAATTTGATCAAGAATAGAACGTTTTGAATTTTCGGTTTCTGAAGTAATTTCTTCTAAAGCCGAATTTTCATTTTCGTTTTGTTCTTTTTTTGTGGTTTCTAAAAAATCATTTATTGCAATAGGAAGCGCTTTATAAAGTTGATAGAAAGCATCTTCTTCTCCAGTTAGTAAAGCATAAAATTGATCTCCAGAGATTTTAAAAACTCTTGAATGACTATATTCTTTGCCATTAATTTCGCCTTTCCAATTTTCGTTAAAACTATTTTTCGCTAAAATCTGAACCCAATAACATTTAGCTTTCTTGTAATCATCTGCATATCGAGCCAATTTTTGAAAAAGAGCTTCCGAAGAACTGCTATTCATTGTATTATGTTTGTTTTTGATATCTGCAAATAACGTGTCATCATTTGCTTTTATATCAAATCCACTTAAATTTCCAATTTCATAACCTTTTATTCCACCTAAAATTTGTTCATGAAAAGTTCCGATAGAATTGTTTATAGATTTATCAATTTGTCTAAGAATCTCAGATTGTATCAAATCTTCTTCATCAATATTATTAAATTTTGAATCAAAAGTTAATTTAATAGTGTCAACTTTATTTGTATAAAAACTTTTTTTAGAAATTTTGCTTTTAGCCTTTTGATAAGATTTATATAAATTTTCAATGCAATTTAATAAATGCTCATCTGAAATAAAGTTTACATATTTATTTTTCATTACCAGTATTGTATAATATTGCTAAGTTAGAATAATTATTCGATTATATAAAAATGTAATTATGCTTTACTTCTTTTCCATTTTATAGAACAATAAAATAACGAAACTAATCGCAAACGAAACGCCCATTGCAAGTGCAGAAGCTTTCATTCCGCCAGAATATTCAATCAATAATCCGTAAATAACTAAACCTAAAAATAAGGCAAATTTTTCGAACACATCGTAAAAGCTAAAATAGGTTGTTGTGTCTTCTGTTTCTGGTAATAATTTGGCGTATGTAGAACGTGATAAAGCTTGCAAACCTCCCATTACAAGACCAACCATTGCTGCCATTACGTAAAATTGAGTTTTTACATTAGGTTCATTTTTATTAATCAAATAACCAATAATACATGTAATAATCCAGATAAAAATACCGATTAATAAAGTTTTCTTATTTCCTATTTTTCCTGATAAAAAAGAGAATAACCATGCACCTAAAACAGCTTCAATTTGAATTAATAAAATGGTCATAATCAATTCTGAAGATTCCATTCCTATTTCTGAACTTCCAAACATTGCCGCCATCAAAAAGATAGTTTGCATTGCTAAACTGTAAAAGAAAAATCCAGCCAAAAACACACGAATATTTTTGTATTGATTAAGATCTTTGAAGGTATGTTTTAAATTTCTAAAACTCGATTTGATAATATCTTTCGGAATTTCGCGATCATATTTATGATTTGGTAATTTACTCAAAGCAATTTGTCCAAATCCTAACCACCAAACTCCTGTTAATAAGAAACTTATTCGGGTAAACATTGCTTGTTTTTCTTCTGGGGCAAATTGTATCATTGCCAAACAAATTGTCAATAAAATGACAGAACCAATGTAGCCAAACATATAACCTTGTGCTGAAACTTTGTCCATTTTTTCGTCCGAAACAATTTCTGGTAAATAGGCGTTGTAAAAAACTAAACTTCCCCAAAAACCTATGCTTGCAGTGATATTGAGTAATAAAGCTAACCAAACTAAATCGCTTGATGTAAAGAAAAACATTCCGATACATGAGAACGATCCTAAGTAGCAAAAAAAGCGAAGAAATTTGATTTTATATCCGATTAAATCTGCAATTGAAGATAAAACAGGAGACAAAACAATCACAAAAAAGAAAGCAATTGCTAATGAAAAATTGAATGCGGATTCTGGTAATAATCCTAAGAATTTAATTGGTTGATCGTTCGCATCATAGGTCATTAAAGTGTAATAAACCGGAAAAATAGCAGAGGCAATAACTAAAGAATGAACAGAATTCGCCCAATCGTAAGAAATCCAAGCTCGTATTAGTTTGGGATTATCTTTTGTATTCATAAATTTTTTATAGTAATGTTGGTTAAACTTAAGAATAATTTATTAAAAATAATGTTTCGTAAAAATTAATTGTTCAATCTTCTATTCTTTCAGTTCAAATTTGGTCAGTTTATTGTCTTTGTAACAATAAAATTCATAACTATCTTCTCCAATTCTGAATACTTTTTCGAGATGGATTTTATCGTAATTAGGTAAAATTTCATTGTATTTTTTTAATAAACCTTCAGGTAATTCATTCGGTTGAATTGGACGTTCAATCTCAAATTCACCATCTAACGAATATTCCATCACAAAATCGCTGTTTCGCCATTTTAAAGTGGTTTCATTTTCGTCACCTTTACTTGTTGTTGTAAGTTGAACTTTATCTTCTTGAATGATTTTTTGGGAACTTGTATAAAAAAGTGTAATTCCAGAAATAACCATCGCTGCATAGCCAACTTTTCTGAAAATAAAATCGCTAAAATAAGGTAAAATATATTTGACCGTATAAGAAGAAATAATTGAGGCAATTGCAATCGTCAATCCAAGTAATAATGCGTTCTTTGAGTATAAAGCAAGAACAATATAAATGATTAATTTTATGATATGAAGTATAATTTCGTTGGCAGCTCGCGTTGCAATAATTTCTTCTTTTGTTAATCCATATTTTAAATAAAATCTATTGAATAATAAACCTATTGCTCCTGTTATTCCAGAAACGAATCCAGCTAAAAAACCAACAATGGCCAAAATATATTTTGGTGAAGGTTTTTCTTCATTGTCTTGTTGTTTTTTGTTTAGAAATAATTGTGGAACATTTGAAATCAATAATACAGCTACAATAATTTGTAAATAAATTGGGTTGATAAATTTGATTAAATAAGCGCCCATTAAAACTGCTGGAATCGAAAATGGCACGAACCAAAAGAAGATTTTCCAATGTACAGATTTTCTGAAAGCCGCTATTCGAGAGGCAGAACTTGTAAATGTTCCGATTGTTAACGAAAAAGGGACTAACGAAGTTGGAATAATAAGATTGAGGATTGGAATTAAGATTAAACTTGCGCCACCGCCACAAATTGCACTTATCCAAAATGCTAAAATAGCTCCAATAAATAGGAGAAAAATAGTAAAAATCATGACCAGAAATTTTATTCTGTTACAAAATTAGGACGATGATTTTAGAAATTAATGCTTAAAGACTTATCTTAAGTAAAACTTAAGAATAAGTAAATCTTAATTGAAAAAGATGATTTTTCGGATAAATTGTTTGCGAAATCTGTTGAAAATTATTTTTTAATAAGGCTTTAGACGAGGCGATATTTTCTTTTTTCACCCAAGCTTCAATCAGCATATATTTTCTCGATTTCAACTCTTTCGAAATCAGATTGATGATTCGTGTTGCGTAACCTCTGTTCCAAAATTGTTCATCAATCGAATAGCCAATAATCGCTTTGTCGTGAACAGGTTGAAACATCACAGTACCAATCAAGGTTTCAGAAGATTTTTCGATAACAGCAAAACGAAATTCATATCCAGAATTCTTTTTTTCTTTATCTCTTTCCAGCATTTTGTACGAATCTTCGATTGTTTTCATTGGAGCGGTTTCGCGGTATTTCATGGCTTTTGCATTCGAATAAATTTCGAAAAGTCGTGCTACATCAGTGTCCAAAAGTTCTCTGAAATAAATTAATTCGTCTTCCATATTTTGGTTTTAAGAATTTGCTTGACGTTCTAATTTTTCAATCAGTAATGCTTTTGCGTTTGTAAGTGCATAATCTTTAGCTTCTGCAAATGAAACGTTATATTTTCGTTTGAGTGATTGAATATCTTTTGGTAAATCGTTTAAAAGTTTATCATAATAAACATCTAACATTTCAGAAGTTGGCATTTTGAAATCAATTTTTAACTGAAATCTTCTCAACAATGCAACATCAATAATATGTGGATGATTTGTTGCGGCTATCAACAACGAATTTTGTGGCAAATAATCAATTAATTGAATTACTGTGTTCACTAAACGACGCATTTCGCCAACATCTTTGTCATCATTTCCACGCGCTTTTCCGATTTGGTCAAACTCATCCAAAAATAGAATTGCTTTTTCACGAGCAGCTTTATCAAAAAGCATTCGAATATTTTGCGAAGTTTCACCAATTCTTGATGAAACAATATTACTTAAATTCAAAATCAATATTGGTTTTCCGATTTCATTTGCAATTGCTTTTGCAGTTGTTGTTTTTCCACAACCTGAAAATCCATGCAACAAAATTTTATTATTGACAGGTAAATTATATTTACTCAATTCCTCTATATATCTATGTTCTTTGATAAGTTGTTTTACTTGAGCAAGATTTTGATCATCTAAAAAAACATCATTCAAAGAAATTTCTTCCTTATCGTCAACAATTAAATCGTAAATATTCATATCAATTTTACTTCAAGACTCAAAAATAAACTATTTTAATCCGAAAGCCGATTTTTAGCACAAAAAAAGCTTCAGATTTCTGAAGCTAAAATTTTAAACCGTCATATGAGAACTGATTGCAATTCTATTCCAAGCATTAATCGTGGTAATTGCAATAATGATAATCGCAATATAATTTTCAGAAAAAAGTGTCAATGCCTTTTGATAAGTTTCTTCTAATAAACCATGTTGACTAATATTTGTAATTTATTCTGTCATCTACAATATCACACGCTCTTCTTCTGTAAAAAGTGTTGTTTATCGCCATGCATTCAACAAAAAAATAAGTTGATTTGTTTCGCTTAATATCATCGCTTCTTTGGTGTGCATATTAATACAAAAAGCACAACCATTGATTTGTGAAGCTTTGGTTTTAATAAGTTCTAAATATAATTTATCTAATTCAGAATTTGCTAAATAATTCTCTAAACCCATACATCGCTTCGTAAGCTTTTGGTTCTAATTTTTGAATATTTAATCGTGATTTCATTTCCTAATTTTTTACAAAGTTCGTCGATTATTTATTCAATAAAATTAAACTGGTTTAAGAAAACTCTTTCTTTCGGATTTCGCTTAAATATTCGGGTGTGAAACCTAAATAAGAAGCCAATAAATATTGAGGAACGCGTTGTAAAAACTCAGGAAAATTTTTCTTGAAGTGAAGATAAAAATCCTCTTTCGAAAACTCTTTCAAATATTTGGAAAGCATTTGAGCAGCAGCATTTGCTTTTTGATAAATTTGTTTGAAATACGAATTGAAAATAGGATTTTTTTTGCATAAAATTTCTTCGTTCGTTTTACTCATTTTCATAATAATTGCATTTTCTACAGCTTGAATATAAAACTCAGAACTTTGTTGATTAATGTAAGAAAACAAATCGGTCAACCACCAATTTTCGATAGCAAAATCAATGGTTTGTTCTACACCTTTTTGATTGATGAAAAATAATCGAATACATCCAGAAACAATAAAATAATTATATGTACTAATTGTTCCTGCTTCATGAATCATTTCTTTTTTCTTCACCGAAAACTCTTCAAAATATTGAATAGAATCATGAAACTCTTCTTCAGAAATTGAAGTGAAAATTTGCATATGTTTCTTTAACTGATCGAAAGAATTTTCCATTTTATAAGCTTAATGTATTCCTCTTTAAAATTAATGATTAGTTTCCGAAAGAACTTAATTTAGTCCAAAATTAATCAGAATTATAGTCAAAATTTGGAGTGCAATTTGTTTGAAATGAATCGTTGAAAGAACATGAAAATAATCTGTAAAGATTTGTCATTATTTTTTACTTTTACGAACCAAAAAATAACAATAATATGGCTTCAGGAATATTTGCAATTTTAGATGATATTGCAGCATTGATGGATGATGTAGCGGTTACAAGTAAAGTGGCAGCGAGTAAAACAGCAGGAATTTTAGGAGATGATTTGGCTGTAAATGCTGAGAAAGCGACGGGATTTTTGTCTTCGCGTGAAATACCTGTTTTATGGGCAATTACAAAAGGTTCTTTTATCAATAAATTGATTATTGTTCCAATTGTTTTGACACTAAATCATTATATGCCAGAAGTGATAAAATATGTTTTGATTTTGGGAGGTTTTTATTTAGCTTTTGAAGGTGTAGAGAAGATAATCGAGTTTATTTTTCACCGTCCAAAAAAAGGTTCAGAAGTTATTCATGAAGATAAAGTAGAAGATAAGAAACAAGTTTCGGAAAAATCAAAAGTGAAATCTGCGATTATTACAGACTTTATTCTTTCAATAGAAATTGTGATTATTGCGTTGAGTACAGTTTTGGAACAACCAATGTTGAAACAAGTTTTTACAGTTTCGTTTATTGCAATTTTAGCAACTATTGGCGTTTACGGGATTGTAACTTTAATTGTTCGTATGGATGATGCTGGTTTTAAACTGATAAAAGCATCGCATGACAAAGGAGCTGTTTCTAAATTGGGACACTTTTTAGTTGATGCATTGCCTTATGTGATTAAAATTTTAGGATTTGTAGGGACTGTTGCGCTTTTATTGGTTTCAGGCGGAATATTTGTTCACAACATCGATTATATTCATCATCATTTACCTACAGCAATTCCAATGATGATTAACGAAGCTTTGATTTCATTAGTTGCAGGATTATTGGTTGTGGTACTTGTCACAATAGTTAAGAAATTAATAGGTTTAGCTAAAGGTTAGGAGATAGAATAGATTTAGAAAAGGATTGTTTTCATTTAATTAATGAATAAATTTTTAATCTAAACTTTATCCTCAAATTACGCGCATTCAACGTATCTTTAGGGCAATTAAACAATAAATTATGAAAATAAAGTCGATAATAGCACTTTTTTTTCTCGCTACCACTTTTACTTTTGCTCAAACAAAGCAGATTCTGATTGAAAATGTTAGAATTTTAGATCATCAAACTCAAGCATTAACATCACCGATGAATGTTTTGGTTTCTGGTCAAAAAATTGAAAAAATTAGTTCTGCAAAAATTTCTTCACCTAATCAAGATGTTGTAAAAATTAATGGAGGAGGAAAAACGTTGATGCCAGGTTTAATCGATGTTCATGTACACATGGTATTTGGTTCATTGACGATGGCGCAAATGATGTCGCCAGATATGTCAGAAGAAATGTTAATGAATAAAGTTGGCGAAGCTTCCCACAAAATGTTGATGCGAGGTTTTACGAGTGTTCGTGATGCTGGAGGACCAATTTTTCCTTTGAAACTAGCCATTGATAAAGGTAAAGTTGCAGGACCTAGAATTTGGCCTTCAGGAGCAACGATTAGTCAAACGGCTGGTCACGGAGATTTTAGAACTCCTGATGAACGTTCGCGTCGTTTTTTTGGAAAAGCATCTCGTGCAGAGGAATTAGGAGCTACTTTTATTGCTGATGGAAGATATGAAGTTTTGACAGCAACAAGAGAAAATTTACGCTTTGGTGCGAGTCAAATCAAATTGATGGCAGGTGGTGGAACGTCTTCTGCTTATGATCCGATTGATGTTACGCAATATACTTTTGACGAAATGAAAGCGGCTGTTGATGCTGCTGAAGATTGGGGAACGTATGTAATGGTACATGCCTATACGCCGAGAGCTGTGCAACGCGCTGTGGAAGCAGGAGTGAAGTCAATTGAGCATGGTCAAATGTTAGATGAAGAAACTTTGAAAATTCTTGCTAAAAAAGGTGTTTGGTTAAGCCTTCAAAATTTGATGGATAATAATGAAAACATGGACGAGCAGCGAAAAGAAAAACGTAAACCAGTTTTGGATGGTCAAGATAAAGTTTGGCCTTTAGCAAAAAAACTTGGTGTGAAGCTTGCATGGGGAACGGATTTCTTGTTTGAACCTGAGTTGAATGATGATCAAAATAGTTACATATTACGTCTTCAAAAATGGTTTACAAATGCCGAAATTTTAAAGATGGTTACGCAAGATAATGGAGAATTGTTGCAATTATCTGGTTTAAGAAGTCCATATCCAGGGAAATTAGGCGTTGTTGAAGAACAAGCTTTAGCCGATTTGATTTTGGTTGATGGAAATCCGTTGAAAGATTTATCATTAATTGCTAATCCTGATAAAAATTTTTTAGTGATTATTAAAGATGGACAGATCTATAAGAATACAATTAAAACGAAAAAGTAAAATTATCGTACATCATAAAAAAAACGAGGTTAATTTTTATTTTACCTCGTTTTTTTAGTTGTAAAAATTAGAAATTTTAGATCTTATTTATTAGCTTGAAATTTGTTGAAAAAGTCAATGGTTTATTTATAAAAAATATTGATTTTGAATGAGTAAAACTGTAAATTAATAATTAAATCTTAATAAAAATGTCAATACTAGAAAATATTTATTATAGAGTAATTCTTCCAGAAGATGAGATTAAAGCAACACTGATAATTGTCCATGGTATGCAAGAACATAGTGGGCGATATGAGAATTTTGCAAAGTATTTGACGGACAAAGGAATTCTAGTTTTGTTATATGATCATTTAGGACATGGAAAAACAGCGAAAATAGAAGAAGATTATAGTTTTTTTAGTTTAGATAGTCCAACAGAAAAACTGATTGAAAATACTAAAATTATGGTAAAATGGTTAGAAGATCAATATCCTTTATTACCACATTTTATTTTGGGGCATTCAATGGGATCGTTTATAACACGTTGCCTACTTCAAGAATATGGAAATCATTTTGATGGTGCTATAATTATGGGAACAGGAGGTAGAATTCCTGGAATTAAATTATTGAGTAGTTTTTTAAGTCTTCTAAATAAATTGATTCCTCATAAAAGAAGTAAATTACTTAATATTATTTTTTTAAAATCAAATAATAAATATTTTAAAAATGAAGAAAATTTTTATGAAACTAATTGGCTTAGTTTAGATGAGTTAAATCGTTTAAATTTTCTGAAAGATCCTCTTTGCGGAATACCTTTTACTGTTAATGGTTTTTATACTTTGATTAATTTAAATATACAAGCAACAAAAAAGAATTGGACAAAAGCTATACCGCAATCTTTACCTATTTATTTTGTGAGTGGAGCAGATGATCCAATTGGTGATTTTGGTAAAGGAGTTTTGCAATCGTATAAAGATTTAGAGCAAAATGGTTTTGAAAAAGTTTCAATAAAATTATATCCAAACTTGAGACATGAAATATTGAATGAATCTATTAAAGAGCAAGTTTATCAAGATATTGTAGATTGGTTAACGGTTTTGATAAATCATAAAAAAATAGAGCAAAAAGACGTTTAATAAATCTTTTTGCTCTAAAAAAAACTATTCTCCTAAAAGAACACCAGAAACATTCCAATAACTGAAACTATTTCCTTCAGGTTTTCCTTGCGGTATTTTTACTTGTATACTATGTTTTCCGGCTTTTAAATTGCCTAAATCTATGAAGTATGGATTTGTGATTGTTCCAGGACACCAATTAGAACGGCTATAATCTGATGATGATAAACCATTATCAAAATTACCAGAAGCAGGATTATAAGCGCGATACGAACCACAATCTTGTCTCCAAGGAACTATATTAAATACTTTTTGTCCATCAAGAAAAATACTATTTTCTTTTGGAACAAACTCATCTCCATTTTCCCAACCGCCATGTCCAGTTGTTGTAAATCTTAATTTAGCATTGTTGTAATCTTCTTTCAGCGTGAATTCTACCGTAAAACCATTCGGATTTTCGAATAAAGTAGGGTATTCTTGTCCAGCCATTTCCATCACATTTGCAGTGTTGAAAATTGGTAAAGCCTTTTTAATTGGCATTGTTGTAGAACCTGATGGATGAACAGAAATATTGGCAGAAATAATATGTCCGCCTTGATCATAATTTCCAATAAAGAAACCGATTAAAACCTCTTGATTAGATAATAAACCTTGGAATTCTGTGATTTCTTGACGATATTTTGCTTCGGTTTCCCAAGTTTGATTTTTTAATTGAATATGATTGAATTTTTTGATTCCAAAAGGTGTGAAAAATCGCATTAATTCTATCGTTGGTGAATAATTTTCAGTTAAAAAATAACCTTGATATTTTTTATTATTTGCTGATGTATAAATTGGTAATTGATTGATTCCTTTTTGTAAACCATCCATAAATGTAATTTTAGAATCACGTGGAATCAAAAATACAGAACCTGTTCTATCGTAAGCATCACCATTTGATTGTTGCGAAACATTTAAGAAAACTTGGCTTCCTACTTTAATTTGAGGAATTTTAATTTTTCGAATTACAACAGTTCCATTTGCAAAGCGATAAATTGAATCATTTGACGAAAAATCTTTACTAAAATTAACTTGTTGATGTGATAAAAGCGGAATATCGACAAATTTACTTTTCCAAATAATATCTTTATATGTCAATAAATCAACTCGATTTTGATGCAATTCTTTTTGAATAAATTGACTTGGAATCAAATCTTTTTCACGTTCTATTTTTGAAGCTCGAATGGTTGAATTATTATTTCGAGTAAGTTCTAAAACAAACCCCAAATTCATTCCAACCATTGTTGGTGAGGCATTCAAATCCATATTGTCAACAAACCAAACGTCTATTGTATTCGAATTGATATTTGTCGTCGCCTTTTTACAACGTAAACCTAAAATTCGTTTCGTTTCTTTAGAAATTGTGAAAACAGATTTATTAAACGCAACCGAATCATTTGTAATGATAGAATTAGTCGGATCAAATTGTGTAATCAAGGAAATAATTGATGGATTTGTTTTGGTATAATAAAACATTTCATCAGGATAATTTGATGAATAACTAAAACTTTGTTGCTTTCCAATAACTGTTTCTTTTGTATTAGCAATAACTTGTATGGGGTTATTTTCTTCGACTTTTTTTCCATTCGAAAAGCGTTCATACGTAATTTTGTAGGTTTCCTGCGCATCAAGAATAATAGCCTGAATACAAAAAATAATAAGTAGAATTGATTTCAATTTCATGTGTGATAAAATAAAAAAGGTTTACAAACGAATTGTAAACCTATAAAATTATCTGATTGTATGGAAAAATATCTTACACAAAAGCATTAATTCCTGTCACATCTGCGCCAGTTATTAGTAAATGGACATCATGTGTTCCTTCGTAAGTGATTACAGACTCAAGATTTGCAGCATGTCGCATCATAGGGAAATCGCCTACAATTCCCATTGCACCAATGATTTGTCGTGACTCTCTCGCAATATCGATAGCCATTTTTACATTATTTCGTTTTGCCATTGATATTTGTTCAGGCGTTGCTTTATTTTCGTTTTTCAGTGTTCCTAATCGCCAACATAACAACTGAGCTTTCGTTATTTCTGTAATAAATTCAGCTAATTTTTTCTGCTGTAATTGATAAGAAGCAATCGGTTTTCCAAATTGTGTTCGTTCTAATGAATATTTTAAAGCTGATTCGTAACAATCAATTGCAGCACCAATTACACCCCAAGAAATTCCGTATCTAGCAGAATTTAAACAAGATAATGGTCCGCGTAAACTACTCACTTCTGGTAAAATTTGAGATTCTTCAATCTTCACATTTTCGAAAACTAATTCACCTGTTTTTGAAGCTCTTAATGACCATTTATTCAAAGTTTCTGGTGTTGTAAAACCTTGCATACCGCGTTCTACAATTACACCACGAATTTTTCCTTCTTCATCTCTTGCCCAAACAACTGCAATATCACAAATTGGTGAATTTGTAATCCACATTTTTGCTCCATTTAAGATATAATGATCACCATTTTTTGTTAAACGAGTTTCCATTCCGCCTGGATTTGAACCATGATTTGGTTCAGTTAATCCAAAACTTCCAACGAATTCTCCTGAAGCTAATTTTGGTAAATATTTGCGTTTTTGTTCTTCTGATCCAAAAGAAAAAATTGGATACATCACTAACGAAGATTGTACTGATGCAGCAGAACGAACAGCCGAATCGCCGCGTTCTAATTCTTGCATGATTAATCCGTACGACATTTGATCCAAGCCTGCACCTCCATATTCTTCAGGAATATAAGGTCCTAAAGCACCAATTGCACCTAATTTTTTCATTAAATCTGGAATATCTTTATGATGTTGCGCGGCATCATCTATCACAGGTTTTATTTCGTTATCCACAAAATCTCGAACAGATTGACGAATTAATTTATGTTCTTCGGTTAATAAATCATCAATCTTAAAATAATCTGTAGTTGAATTCATTTTATGCGGTTTTATTTTATTAAATCTAACGATTATTCATTAAATTAAAAATTATTCTGAATAATATTTATTAAAAATTTTAATTTATGAAACTTTTGACTAATTTAGGTAAAAGTTAAAAACACAAAATAACACAAAAAAATGATAGAAAACGAATTAAAAGAATTAGGTATTTCTTCCGAAAATCTTGGAACATCAACAGGAAATACTTGGTTTGGAAAAGGTGAAGAGCTTTCTTCTTACTCGCCAGTAGATGGAAAATTGATTGGAAAAGTAAAATCATCAACAAAAGATGATTATGAAGAAGTGATAAAAGAGGCACAAGTTGCTTTCAAAGAATGGCGAATGGTTCCTGCTCCGAAACGTGGAGAAATTGTGCGTCAATTTGGAGATAAACTTCGTGAGAAAAAAGCTTCCTTGGGAAAATTGGTTTCGTACGAAATGGGAAAATCCTATCAAGAAGGTTTGGGTGAAGTGCAAGAAATGATTGACATCTGTGATTTTGCAGTTGGATTATCGCGTCAATTATATGGTTCGACAATACATTCGGAAAGACCTTTGCATCGCATGTACGATCAATATCATCCGCTTGGAATTGTAGGCGTGATTTCTGCGTTCAATTTTCCAGTTGCAGTTTGGTCTTGGAATACATGTTTAGCGATGGTTTGCGGTGATGTTGTAGTTTGGAAACCAAGTGAAAAAACACCTTTGTGTGCGGTTGCGTGTCAACATATTTTAGCAGAAGTTTTAAAAGCAAATAATATTTCAGAAGGCGTTTCTTCTTTGGTAATGGGCGATAAAACAATCGGTGAATTAATTGCGCAAGATGCTCGTGTGGCTTTGGTTTCTGCAACAGGTTCTACGCGAATGGGAATTGAAGTGAATAAAGTTGTTGCTGCTCGTTTGGGTAAAACAATTTTAGAATTAGGTGGAAATAATGCGATTATTGTTACGCCAGATGCTGATTTAAAAGTTATGCTAACTTCGGCTGTTTTTGGGGCAGTTGGTACGGCTGGACAGCGTTGTACAACAACAAGACGTTTGATTGTTCACGAGTCGATTTATGATAAAGTAAAAGAATCGTTGGTAAATGCTTACAAACAAATAAAAATAGGTAATCCGTTGGATACAGCAAATCATGTTGGTCCATTGATTGATAAACATGCGGTTGAAATGTATTCAAAAGCATTAGAAAAAATTAATGAAGAAGGAGGAAAGATTATCGTTGAAGGAGGAATTTTAGAAGGAAATGGTTTTGAAAGCGGTTGCTATGTAAAGCCTGTTATTGCTGAGGTTGAGAATCATTTTGATATTGTTCAACATGAAACTTTTGCTCCAATTTTATATTTAATCAAATATTTTGGAGATGTGTTAAATGCAATTGAAATTCAGAATAATGTGGCACAAGGTTTATCGTCTTCTATTATGACAAATAATCTTCGTGAAGCTGAATTATTCTTGAGTCAGCAAGGCTCTGATTGTGGAATTGCAAATGTAAATATCGGAACTTCTGGAGCTGAAATTGGCGGCGCTTTCGGTGGAGAAAAGGAAACTGGAGGTGGGCGTGAGTCAGGTTCGGATGCTTGGAAAGCGTATATGCGACGACAAACGAATACAATTAATTATTCGACAGAAGTGCCATTGGCGCAAGGAATTAAGTTTGATTTTTAAAAATTTACAGAGATGAGTACAGTACACGAAAGATTAGCAAAACATATATTGGCAGATGGATATCCGATTGTAATGGATATGGATAAGTCGCATGGATCCTATGTTGTAGACGAAAATGGCATTGAATATTTGGATTTATTTTCAATGTTTGCTTCGACTGCGATTGGTTATAATCATCCACATTTGATGGCGAAAATAGATTTTTTAGGTCGAAATGCAGTCAATAAACCTGCGATGTCAGACATTTATACAAAAGATTACGCCGATTTAATTGATACATTTGAGCGTGTAGCGATGCCGAAAGAATTGCAATATTTATTTTTTATTTCTGGTGGAACATTGGCAGTAGAAAATGCATTGAAAACGGCTTTTGATTGGAAAACAAGATTAAACTTTTCGAGAGGAATTGAGAAAGAAGCAAGTGATGTTATTCATTTTAAACAAGCTTTTCATGGGCGTTCTGGTTATACATTATCGCTAACGAATACGAAAGATCCTCGTAAATACGAATATTTTCCAAAGTTTGATTGGCCAAGAATTGAAAATCCAAAACGAATTTATCCTGTTACAGAAGATAATTTATGCAAGGTTGTTGAGGCTGAAAAACGTGCGATTGAACAAATTGAAAATGCTTTAGAAACACGCAAAAATAAAGTTGCTTGTATTATTATTGAGCCGATTCAAGGTGAAGGAGGAGATAATTATTTTCGAAAAGAATTCTTTCAGAAATTGAGAGAAATTTGTGATAGAGAAGAGATTTTATTGATTTTTGATGAGGTACAAACAGGAATGGGAATGACTGGTAAAATGTGGGCTTTTCAGCATTATGATGTGATTCCTGATGTGATTTCGTTTGGAAAGAAAACACAAGTTTGTGGAATTTTAGCGAATAAAGAAAAGTTAGATCAAATTCCGAATAATGTTTTCAAGGAATCAAGCCGTATTAATTCGACTTTTGGTGGAAATTATATCGATATGTTGCGTTTCAAATTAATTTTAGAAGTGATCGAACAAGAAAAATTAGTAGAAAATGCGGCAGAAAAAGGTAAATATATTTTATCAAAATTGAATGAAATAGCAAAAGAGACGAAGAAAATTCATTCGGTTCGTGGATTAGGATTGTTCATTGCGTTTGATTTTTCATCAGATTTGGATCGTTCAGAGTTCATCAAAACATGTTTCGAAAATCACATGATTATTCTTCCTTGTGGTGAAAACTCTGTGCGAATGCGCCCTCATCTCAATATTTCTGAAGAAGATACCAATAAAGCAATAGAAATTATTAAATTAGCGTTAAAATAAACAGCAAAAGCAACCAAGCAAAGGTTGCTTTTTTAATTTTGTAAAAGATAAAACTAAAGTATGATAGATTCTTTTTTCTTCGATTTTGACGGAACATTACAAGGTTTTGAAAACCACGAAATCAGTGATTCGACAATTGAAGCGTTGAAATTATTGAAACAAAAAAACAAAAAAATATACATCGCAACAGGACGAAATATGGCGGATATGCCTAAGCATATTTTTGATTATGGTTTTGATGGTTACATCAATAATAATGGAGGAATGTGCTCCGACGAAAACCGTCAATCATTTTTTGTAGATTACATCAATCCTAATGATATAGAGGCTTTGTTGCAATACGATGATGAAAATCCTTTCTCATTTTCGTATATGACGAAAGAAGCGTTTAGTATCAATCGTGTGAATGAGAATGTAGAAAAATCGTTTGCTTATTTTGGAATGGAACTTCCAGAAGTAGTTGATCCTCGAACTTTGCCGAAAGATAATATTATGCAAATGAATTTTTTTGTGAACGAAGAACAAGAAGATTATTTGATGAAAAATGTGTTGACAAACAGTGTAGGAACACGTTGGATAGAATATTTTGCTGATATAAATCCGAAAAATATTAGTAAAATGCGTGGAATAGAGCGAATGGCTGAACGCGATAATTTAGATTTAACTAAAACAATGGCTTTTGGTGATGGTGGTAACGATATTAGTATGTTGAAAGGTTGTAAAATAGGCGTAGCAATGGGCGATGCGAAAGAGAATGTTCGTGAAGCGGCTGATTATTATACAACTTCTGCAGATAATCACGGAATATGGAATGCGCTGAAACAGTTTGAGATAATTTAGAAACTTATTTTAATTTATATAGAAAAAAAACAACTTAGGTTGAATTTTTTTTCTTTTCACAATGTTGTGTTAATTATGTATTCTATTATTGTAGAATTAAAAAATAAAAATTATTTTAGAGTAATAATTAAAAATTTACAATATAATGAAACAATTATTATTAGCTGGATTTTTACTTTTTTCGAATTTTGGTTTTGGGCAAGAAAAGTTTATTGTCGATTATAAATATGATATAAAGCATGATGAAGAAAAAATAAAGGAGTTTGAAAGAGAGTAAGCTCAAAAAGAGTAAAAGGAATTTGACGATGTAAACACGCTAATGCAAATGCAATTCCACCAATTCCAGCTCCGACAATTGCAACATGAGGATATTTTTTTTCGTTAGATAATGGGCGTTCATTTGTAGTAATCAAACCAGTTCCTGAGCAAATAGTACAGATCTGCATTGAACTTTTTGGTTTATTTGGAGTAATAAAATTTTCATTCTTTTTAGATTGAGCAACAGCTGATTCATAACGTGATAGTTTTCTTTTCGAAACTCCTTGACTTTTTTTTCCAAGTCCATTACAATTCTTGCAACTTATCCAATTTTCTCGAGTACTCAATTTAAAAGTTTTTGTAAAAATAAGATTAATGTAGCTATTTAGAAAAGTCTAATCGTAAAAGATAGAATTAATACATGAATAATGAATTTTTCTGTAATAATAGTTTTTATTACTCAACTTCTTTATAGTGATGATTCTACAACCTTTTTCAGAGATTCAAAATAGGTTTAATATATCCGGACTATCATTTATTATAAAAGTGGAGTATATATGTGATCCGTTTGACTTATAATTTTGGTCAAAAATAAAATCAATTGAAAAAATTATTAAATCATATTGTTTTAGAACCAAAATTACATGTAAAGTGGCTTAATACACTTTCGTATATGGAAAATGCAGGAGCACGAAAAATTTCGGCATGTGAACACAAAACTTTTGTGAATCTTATCCAATTGAAACATGCAGCAGAGGAACATCGTCATGCTTATTATTTGAAAAAGCAAATTAAAAAATTAATTCCAGATAATTGTGTCAATTATGAGCCTATTTATGTTTTAGCACCAAAAGAAACAATTTATTATTTACATTAATTAGATATTCAGGTTTGTCGTTTGTAGAAGAAAGAATTTAATTTTGATGGAGTAGATTTAAAATACGCAACCTATTTGTTTGTGACTTATGCTATAGAAGTGAGGGCCGATGAGTTGGATCTAATATATCAAGATATTTTGACGGTGCATCAACAAAAAGTGATGGTGAAATCTATTATTGTCGAAGAAGAAGGTCATCTTGAAGAAATGATTTCACAATTAAAAAAATTTCATACTGAATGGTAAATCTATTTAAATCAAGTGATACAACTAGAAGAAGTGTTATTTATGAATTGGATTTCTGCAATTGAAAATGAACTGAATAATATCGAAATTTTTTATTCCATTGCAACTATCTCTATTCGAAAAAGAACAAAAAGGAACAAAAAGGAATTAAAAGTTCGTTCTTCTGGAATTGATTTTTATAGTAATGATTATTTGGAATTAGCTAAAAATGAAATCTTACATCAGCAGATTTTAAATGAGTTTATAGTGCAACCATCTTTACTTTATGGTTCTACTGGAGCACGTTTGATTAGTGGGAATTCTGATTATCTAAGTGAAACGGAAGAGATGATTGTGAAAGAACATAAAGTAGAAGCTGCAACACTTTTTTCATCTGGATATAATGCTAATTTGGCACTTTTCTCTGCGCTTTTAACTCAACATGATATTGCTTTAGTTGATGAAAATATACATCCATCAATGCATGATGGGATTAAATTATCCAACGCAAAAAAGTTAAAGTTTAAACATAACGATTTAGATTATTTAGAGAAACTATTGCAAAGAGTAGAAGAGCATTGTTTTATCGCGGTAGAAAGTTTGTATTCGATGGATGGAGATTATGCTCCATTAAATGAACTGGTTGAATTATCCAATAAATACAATGCTGCATTAGTGGTAGATGAAGCTCATGATTTTGGTGTTTTGGGTTATGGATTGGGTCATCAATTGGGTTTACAATGCAAAGTATTTGCAACAGTTGTAACTTATGGAAAAGCGATGGGAATGAGCAGTGCCGAGATTTTAGCTAATAAGTTAGTGATTGATTATCTCATTAATTATGCTTCAACTTTTATTTACACCACAGCTATTGCTGATTTTCATGTGACAGGTTTACGTAAAGGTTATCAGTTTATCAAAGAAAATAAATCGCTTCAAGAGAGTTTAAAATATAATATATCACATTTTAGAAATAGTGGCTTCACGAGTTCTTCGAATAAAAATAGTCCAATTCAAATTCTAAAGTTTGAGTCTACAAACCAATTAACCAAAATCAAAAATCAATTGGAGTTGGTGGAAATAAACACTTTTGCGGTTTTCAACCTACAGTAGGAGAAGGAGAAGAGCGCTTAAGAATCTGTTTGCATGCTTTTAACACACAAGAAGAAATTAATCAATTAATGGAAAAGATAAAAGAAAATGTCTAAACAATTATTTGTTACAGGAATTGGGACAGGAGCTGGGAAAACGATTGTTTCAGCAATTTTAACTGAAGTTTTACAAGCTGATTATTGCAAACCAATACAATTGGGAGATTTAGATTCATCAGATAGTTTGTTGGCAAAATCGTTAACTTCTCTAGAACTGAAAATTCATCAAGAACGTTATTGTTTGCAAAAAGCCGCTTCGCTACATCAATCTGCAAAAGAAGAAGATATTGAAATCAATCTAAATGATTTTGAACTTCCCAAAACAACCAATTCTCTTATTGTTGAAGGAGCAGGCGGATTATTTGTTCCTATTAATGAAGAAGATTTTATGATTGATCTTATTCAGCAGTTTAATCTCCCAGTAGTCCGGATATTTCTATCATCATTATACCAAAACTCAATTCAATAAACTCAAGCGAAGTGAGAAATATAGCAAAAAACAATTAAGTATCAATTTAATATTTAAATACAATGAAAGTATCAAACGAAACACGCCATGATTGGACGAAAGAAGAAATCGAAAAAATCTATCATCAACCATTATTAGATTTAGTATATCATGCATCCAAAACACATCGAGAATGGCACAACGCAAGAGAAGTACAAGTATGCACCTTGTTATCTGTAAAAACAGGTGGTTGTCCCGAGGATTGCTCATATTGCGGACAAGCAGCGCGCTACCATACCGATATTAAAGTAGAAGCTTTGTTACCAACAGCAACAGTATTAGCACATGCAAAGAAAGCAAAAGAAGCTGGCTCATCACGTTTTTGCATGGCAGCTGCTTGGAGAGAAGTACGAAATAATCGAGATTTTGATCGAATAATCGAAATGGTGAAAGGTGTAAATGAGTTGGGATTAGAAGTGTGTTGTACATTAGGAATGTTGACAGAAGAGCAGGCAATTCGTTTGCAAGAAGCAGGTTTACACGCTTATAATCATAATTTAGATACTTCCGAAGCTTATTATGATGAGATTATTTCTACACGTAAATTTGATAATCGAGTCAATACGATACAAAATGTGCGAAAGGCTGGGATTACAGTTTGTTCGGGTGGAATTATTGGCTTAGGAGAAACGCATCAAGATCGAATTTCTATGCTATTAACTTTGACAACAATGCTAAAACAGCCAGAATCTTTACCTGTAAATGCTTTAGCAAGAGTAAAAGGAACACCTTTAGAAAATAATCCGAAAGTAGATATTTGGGATATGGTTCGTATGATTGCTACAGCTCGTATTGTGATGCCTTCTTCGGTTGTTCGGTTAAGTGCTGGTCGAATAGAAATGACGGAAGTTGAACAAGCTTGGTGTTTTATGGCTGGAGCGAATTCGATTTTTACAGGAGAGCGTGAAACTTTATTGGTGACGCCTAATCCTGGGGTAACAGAGGATATGAAAATGTTTGAAAATTTAGGTTTAGTACCAATGGTTAAACAAGAAACAACTCAGACATGTACACATTAAAAGAACGCGATCAGTTGGTGAATTGGCATCCTTATACGCAGATGAAAAAAGCCAATAATATTATTGCAATTGTAAGAGGAGAAGGAAGTTAAATTTACGATGAAAATAACAAACAATATATTAATGAGGTTTCATCGTGGTGGGTAACGCTGCATGGACATGCGCATCCGTATATTGCACAAAAAATGCACGAACAGCTAACAACTTTGGAACATGTTATTTTTGCAGATTTACGCATCGACCTGCAATTGAATTGTCTGAACGTTTGTTGGCTCTTTTATCTCAAAATCAAAAGAAAGCATTTTATAGCGACAATGGATCAACAGCGATTGAGGTAGCACTAAAAATGTGTTTACAATATCATTTCAATAAAAAAGAAGATAGACCTGTGATTTTAGCGTTCAAAAATGCTTATCATGGCGATACTTTTGGCGCGATGTCGGTGAGTGGAAGAGGAATTTGGACAGAACCTTTTAGTGAAAAGCTTTTTGATGTGATATTTATTGATACGCCGAATGCAGAAAATATAGAAGCAATTAAAGCACAAATAAAAGAAGTTGCACCTAAAGTGGCGTGTTTTATTTACGAACCTTTGGTTCAAGGAGCTTCGGGGATGTTGATGCATGAGGCTGAATACTTAGATCAATTGATGAGGTGTTGTAGAACACATCATATTTTAATGATTCAAGACGAGATTTTTGTAGGATTTGGTCGTACAGGTAAATTATTTACAGCAAATCATTTGACAGAAGTTCCAGATATTATGTGTTTTTCGAAAGGTTTAACAGGTGGTACTTTGCCTTTGGGCGTTACAACTTGTACAGACGAAATTTACCAAGCCTTTTATGCAGATGATTTGAATAAGACGTTATTTCACGGGCATTCTTTTACCGCAAGTCCATTAGCGTGTACCGCTGCGTTAGCAAGTCTTGATTTGTTATTACAGACTTCTACACAACAGCAAATAGCAAATATTGTACATCAACATCAACATTTTGTTACGTCTATTCAAGATCATCCTAAAGTAAAAGTGATAAGACAATGAGGAACTATGTTGGCGTTGGAATGGAATAAAGACGAACAAATATCTTATTTTAGTGATATGTAAGAAAAGCTGTATTCTTTCTTTTTAGAGAAAGTTGTATTATTGCGTCCATTAGGAAATATCATCTATTTAGTTCCTCCTTATTGTATTTCGACTGATGATCTAAATTATATTTATGATACGATTCGTCAAGCTTTAGTCGAATTGGTTTAGAATTTCTTATAAATAGAAAAGTCCTTGTTTACATAAGGACTTTTTGGTTTATAAGAAATAATTATATGTTCAATTATTTTCTTTTTACATTAACAGCCATAAGACCTTTTTTTCCTTTTTCAATATCAAAAGTAACTTGATCATTTTCATTTACTTTGTCAATTAATCCAGAAACATGTACAAAAACATCTTCACCTCCTTTTGCGTTAGAGATAAAACCAAAACCTTTTGATTCGTTGAAGAATTTTACTGTTCCTTCTTGCATAGTTGTATATTTAATTAATTTATTTTTTTGATATTTGAATTGCTCTGAATCCTTTTTCAGACATTTCTTTTTTGAACTGCACTTGATCTCCTACTTTAAGTAATTCTTTTGATTCTTTGAAGTGGAAGAAGATTTTATCGTTAGAAGTTGGTACTTTAATAAAACCAAACCCTTTTGAATCGTTGTAGATATCAACCATACCTTCAATAAAAACATCTCTGTTATCAGATTCTAATCTTTTATTATTCAGCAAATCGGCTTCTTTGTCTTGTAAATGAGGTGGTACATCTGTAAAATTACCAAGTACATCAACATAGACAATCATATCTTCTAATGATTTTCCTTTGTTGTTATTCTCTTTTCTGTTCTCTCTTTTGTTTAATTTCTCTAATTTTTTTAAAGCTTTCTTTTTGCTATTTTCTTTTTTAGATGTAGAATCTGCCATAAATGTTTGTATAGATTTTTTATTATTAATACTCATAAAACCTAAGAAAACATGAATTAATTATCCAACAACATTTATATTATAATGAAGTAAAACTTACAAGTATACGTTTTAGAAAACAGAAGTTAAAATTATATTGACTAGGTCAATTAGTGAATTAAAAAAAGTAAAATAAAGAATACAATTGTAAACTATTAAGACAAAATATCTTCTTAAGTACGTTGCAAAGGTAATAAGTTTTAATGAATTAAATGGTATTAATTTCTACAGAATTCGATATGACAAAAAAGTTCTAACCTAAATGTGATTAGAAATTTGATCTTATTATGATTGATATCGTTAAAATTGATAAATAAATGTGTTGATATTCATACCTGCACCAACAGATGCAAATAATACAACATCGCCTTCATTTATTTGGTGATTTTCCAAATCATTATCCATAATCATTTTCAAAAGAATTGGAATTGTTGCCACACTACTATTGCCAAGTTTATGAATATTCATTGGCATAATATTTTTTGGCACATCCTGATCATATAAACTATAAAAGCGTTTTACAATTGCTTCGTCCATTTTTTCATTAGCTTGATGAATCACTATTTTACTGATATCGTCAATGTTATATGTACTATCATCAACACATTTTTTCATTGCTCTCGGTCGTGTTCATCGACAACTCTCGAAAGCGTTTCCGCACCAATCACCAAACATCTTTTTGCTAATCCAGCTTTCATAAATGCATTGGCTTGTATAACACCTTCTACCCAGCCAGGACAACCAAAAATAACATCGTAAGCAACACAATAAGGATTCTGAATTTTCAATAAATTTTTTACTCTTGCAGCAAGACTTGGCACCATATCAGACTGAATCGTATCGTGTTTTACATCTCCAAAATTATGAGCGAATATAATATAATCAATAGTTTCTGCGTCGATATTTGCATTTGTAATAGCCTTAGCAGCTGCCATATAGCCTAAGTCTGATGTTACTTGATCTTTTCTAGCATATCGACGTTCTTCTATTCCTGTTATTTGTTTTAATTTATGCGAAATTATAGCATTATTTTGGTCTAAAATTTCTCCTTGTTCATTATAAAATTGATGTTCTTCAAAAAATTGATTTGAAATTGTTTCGGTTGGAATATATTTTCCTATTCCTATAAAGTGATTTGTCAAAGTATTATAAATTGTAGCATTAAATCTACAATTGCTTACAATCTCCGAAAAACTTATTTAATAAATCGTATAAATTTATTTTTTTAACGTAAAAATTATGTACTATTAAAAATAAGGTGATAAAAAATAACAAATTTAAATTTTTATAGAGAATTAATTAATACAATTTTATTGAGAATGGATTTAAATAAATTTTTAATCTTCAGAATTTATTCAGATAGATTTTTGATAAAACTATTTCTCAAAATCTATTACAATGAAAAAAATAATCACACCTTTATTATTAGGTTCAATAGTTTTACTTTCTGTTTAAATCATGAGTTGCACAAATAAAACTGAATTTCAAGAAACAAATTCAAATTATGTTATCCTATTAATTTAAAAAAGTTCAATTAAATTTTCGATATGCCAATATCTTATCAATACGATTACCGTCTTTGTCTACAATTTCTAGTGTCAAATCTTCTACTTCTACTTTGTCACCGACATTTGGAATGGTTTCGTATTTATCTAAGAAAATTCCAGCAACGGTAACATATCTATTTTCGATGTCTTCGTCGATATCAATCTCAAAAAACTTCTCGAATTCATAGATCGAAAATTGTCCATCTATCAACCATGTACCATCTTCACGTTCTACGATTTCGTAATCTTCGTCTTGGTTCTCTGGTGTATCACCAACCAATTCGTCCAAAATATCATTTATTGTTACAATACCAGCAGTCGTACCATATTCGTCTAAAATAATGGCGAAATGTGCTTGCGAATTCTGTAACATTTCCAACAGCTGATAACTAAACGAATTTTCATTGACAAAAATAGGTTTGTGTATAAATTTTTTCAGGCTAAAATCTTCCTTACTTACACCAAACATATCTTTTAGTTTCAAGATACCAACGATTTCGTCCAGATTATTGTTCTTCGTAACAGGGTAGGCTGAATATTTATTTTTCTTAACTTTTGCACGTGCTTTCTCATAATCATCCGAAATATCTAATGAAGCAATTTCCGAACGATGCGTTGCTAACGTGTTCACACGACGATCTCCAAGCTCGAAAACACGTTCTAAGATTTCGTGTTCTTTTTCCTGAATTTCACCACCTTCTGTACTTTCTTTGATGATATTTTTAATTTCTTCTTCCGAAACAACTTCGCTGCTATCGTCTTTAATACCAAACAATTTTAAGAAAAAATTATTGGTAACTGTTAACAACCAAACGAATGGAGAAGTGATGATAGATAACCATTTCATCGGTTTCGAAACAATAGTAGAAACCATTTCAGGAAATTTCATTCCCAAACGTTTTGGTAATAATTCGCCAAATACAATCGAAAAATAAGTGATGATTACTACCATAATAATTGGAGAAAGTGTTTTGGCGTAAGGTGCAATGAAAGCGATAGATGTTAAAAATTCTGTTAAATTTGCAGTTAGTTTATCACCCGAGAAAACCCCTAATAAGATACCAATAAGGGTAATTCCGATTTGTACGGTTGATAAAAATTTGTTCGGATTCTCAGCAAGTTCTAAAGCCGTTTTAGCACCAGAACTTCCTTTCTTCATTTGATTTTCTAATTTGAATTTTCTTGACGAAACAAGTGCCATTTCTGACATGGAAAAAATTCCGTTCAATAAAATCAATACGATTATTATAACAATCTCCACTTTTATTCTTTAATTTTGATAAAAATAAACCAAAATCTAATACTTACCATAATGTCTCAATTTAATATTATGAAATTTTCTTATTTAATTTTACTTGCTTTTATGCTAAATGCTGGTTGTGCTTTCGGTAACAGCGATCAAACTCCAGAAGAAACAGATACTATTTTACCTACTTTTACAACGGCTGAATTGATTGGTAAAGGAAATCCTACGATGGTGGGGAATGGGTATAAATTGTTGCCAGAAGTTGCAAAACAATTTGAATTAATGAAAGCTGATGCGCAAAAAGCAGGCTTTAAAATACAAGTGATTTCGAGTTATAGAAATTATACTTACCAAAATGGAATTTGGGAGCGCAAGTATAAAGCGAATCAGGCGAAGAAAATTGCAGCGAAAGAAAACATCGAAAAGATTATTGAATATTCTACCATTCCAGGAACTTCTCGTCACCATTGGGGAACTGATTTGGATATTATAGATGGAACGCGTGGAATACCAGCAGATCCGTTGAATGAGAAACATTTTAATGAAGGAGGATCAATGCATAAGTTTAAGATTTGGTTAGATGAAAACGCTTCGAAATATGGTTTTTATTTGGTGTACACGGATAATTCAGCGAGAAAAGGATTCAAATATGAGCCGTGGCATTTTACGTACAAAGCGATTTCTGAACCGATGTTACAAGCCTACAAAAAGCTAGATATCAAAAAAGTTTTGCAAGAAAATAAATTGTTAGGAAGCGAAAATTTTACAGATGATTTCATAGAAAAATATAGAAAAGAAAATATTTTGGATATAAATCCTGTTATTAAATAGTTAAAGCTCCTTTTTGGAGCTTTTTTTGTGGTATCTTTAGATAAAAATTAAAACATTATACTTTCTGATGAGGTTAACATTTTTCATATCGTTGTTTTTGAGCATGAGTCTACTGACTTTTGCAAAACAATCGATTGTGAAAGATTTGGACGGCGATGGAAAGTTTGACAAGGTTTCGATTAATTTTGAAACGAATAAAATAGAGTTTTTACTTTCTGATACTGAATATAAAAAGCAGAGTAGTTTAGCTTTTCATGAATTGGATCGCAATGCGAAGATTGAGGAAACAAAGAAAGGTTTTAAGATTATCAATAAAATAGGAGATGTTTTATTTACATCTTATTTTCGATACAATCGTCAGACAAAAAAGATTGAATTATCTGCTATAAAACGTTCAATAGTTTCGGATGATTATTCGAAAGAAAACGGCGAATCAACTTTTATAACAGCTACAAAAGAATTTATTGCGAAATGGAATAGTTTGGATAAATCATCAAATAAAGTGATTGCTTTACCGACGTTAAAAACTAAAATTGATTTGGATGTTATTTCTTTGAATGATTTTAATGATGCATTTCTGAATAAATTTAATCAACAAAGTTTGACTTTTTATAAAGCTGAAATCTCCAAGCAAAAATAATTATTGCTCCAAATCTATTGTTCTGAATGTTAGATTAATTCGTGGTGAATTTACTTTTTTAGTAGGAGGTAAGCGATGCAGCCAATAATCCTGCGTTTCATTTTTCATTACCAATAAACTACCACTTGCAAGATTTAAAGAAATTACTTCTTTGGTTTCTTTGTGTTTAAAACCAAATTTACGTTCAGCACCAAAACTAAGCGACGCAATTGCGCCATGACGTTTCAATTGTTTTTCGCCATCGCTGTGCCAAGCCATTCCTTCGGAACCATCGTGATATAAGTTTACCAAACAAGAATTATAAGTTTCTCCAGTTTTTTTCTCAGCTAATTTTTTTAATTCAAGTAAAGTATTAGTCCAAGGTAAAGCTGTTTTCGTGATTTTGGAATAGGTATAAGCAAATGGAAAATCTCCGTACCAAGCAATTTTTCGTTTAGTTTCGATTAATTTACCAAAAATAATTGCTTGATCGTTCTTCCATTCAATTTCATTTAATAAAACAGAATAATAACGATGCGCTTCTTCATCGCTCATAATTTGCCCAAAATAATTTACAGTTCCATCTTTAGGAAGTAGATTTTCTTGTCCGTCAAATAAATCGTTGAATAGGTCCATAGAGCGAAGTTATGTTAAATTTTATTTGATTGATGATAAATAATTTGGAAATTATAAAATTATTTTTATTTTTATCAATGTTAAGTTTAAGTTAAAAAATAGTAGAAATGAATGTTAGACACCCATTTTTTATTTATGTATTTAGTTTTATTTTAGTTGTGATTGCTGGTTTTACTAAGATTTTAGAATTTGAATCTGCAGATTTATTATTAAATACTACGTTTACAATTTCTGTAATCTCTTTAATTTATGTATTAATTCGTTTGAAAAAGTCAAGAAAAAAATATACGGATTTAGCGAATTAATACATAATATTAAATAAAAAAGCAACGATTATTTCGTTGCTTTTTTTGTTAAATACTGTTCAAACTTTAATCCTTTTATGTTATAAGGATCAAATCCTTTGTATAAATCTTCTAACAATTGCATTACTTGAAAATAAGTAAATAATACTGAATATGAAGCTTGTTCTTGATAAACAGGGATTTCTACTAAAAATAAAAATCGATCATATTTCGAAATCTGAACAGTATTCCCATCTTGATTCATCAAACCAATATAACTTCCGTCATAATCAGGTAGGTTATGAAAAATCTCAATAGCTTGTGATAAACTACCTTCTAAAGGTAATTCAGTTTCGACCAGTAAGTCGTCAGCGTAATTTTCAAAGAATATTTTCACATTGCAAAAGTAAGAAATTTTAATCTATTTTAAGGAATTCCTTTTTTTTCGGGTTATAATTATTAAATTAGCAATCAAATTATGGAAAAAATGAGTTACGACATTATAGTTATTGGAAGTGGTCCTGGAGGATACGTTGCAGCAATTAGAGCAGCACAATTAGGTAAAAAAGTAGCAATCGTAGAAAAAGCTGAATTAGGAGGAATCTGCCTTAACTGGGGATGTATTCCTACAAAAGCTTTATTAAAATCTGCTCAAGTATTCAAATACTTAAATCATGCAGAAGATTTTGGAATTAACTTACCTTCAGATATTTCATTCGAATTTGGAAATGTAGTTTCTCGTAGTAGAGGAGTGGCGGATCGTATGAGTAAAGGTGTTCAATTCTTGATGAAGAAGAACAAAATTGAAGTGATTCAAGGTGAAGCAAAAGTTTTACCAGGAAAAAAAGTAAAAGTTACTGCAGCAGATGGTTCTGTTAGCGAATTATCTTCAGAAAATATAATTATTGCAACTGGTGCACGTTCTCGTGAATTACCTGCATTACCACAAGATGGTAAAAAAGTAATTGGTTACCGTGGTGCATTAGCAATGGAAAAACAACCAAAATCAATGATTGTTGTAGGTTCTGGTGCGATTGGAGTTGAGTTTGCTCATTTCTACAATACATTAGGAACAGAAGTTACAATTGTAGAGTTTTTACCACGCATTGTAAATGTTGAAGATGAAGATATTTCTAAACAATTGCAATTATCTCTTAAAAAATCTGGAATCAATATCTTAACAAATGCAGAAGTTACAGGAGTTGATACAACTGGAGATTTAGTAAAAGCAACAATTAAAACTGCTAAAGGTGAAGAAATTATCGAAGCTGAAGTTGTTTTATCTGCTGTTGGTGTTGTTCCAAATACAGAAAATATCGGTCTTGAAGAAGTTGGTATTGCAACTGAAAGAGGTAAAATTGTTATCAATGATTTTTGTGAAACATCTGTAAAAGGATATTACGCAATTGGTGATGTTGTAAAAGGAGCAGATTTAGCACACTTAGCATCAGCACAAGGAATTTTATGTGTTGAGCATATTGCTGGCGAAAAAGTTGAGCCAATTGACTACGGAAATATCCCAGGTTGTACATATTGTTCACCAGAAATTGCGTCTGTTGGGCTTACAGAAGCAAAAGCAAAAGAAGCAGGTTACGAAGTGAAAGTTGGTAAATTCCCATTCTCTGCAAATGGAAAAGCTGTTGCAAATGGAGCTGCTGATGGATTCGTAAAAGTTGTTTTTGATGCGAAATACGGTGAATTGTTAGGATGTCACATGATAGGTGATGGTGTTACTGAAATGATTGCTGAAGCAGTTGTTGCACGTAAATTAGAAACGACAGCACACGAAATTATGAAATCTGTACATGCTCACCCAACAATGGCAGAAGCTATTATGGAAGCGGTAGAAGATGCATACGGACATGCAATTCATATTTAAAAAATATAATTATAATTTATAGTTGAAGCAGCCTTTTGGCTGCTTTTTTAATTTTACCAAATCGTTAATTTTTTGCGTCTTGTATATTGATTTAGTTTTTTAACTATCTTTACAGAAATAATTTAAAAAAATACAATATGAAAAAATTCTATTCTTTAGTAGCAGTTGCTGCGTTATCAACATTATCATTTGCTCAATCTCAAGAAACTGTTATTTTCAAATTTGCTGATTTAGGATATGCGAATGCTCAAGATGTAACTACTGGTAACATTATTGCTGGTAAAATTACTTTTGAAGCTTTAGCAAATGGAGCAAGTAATACTCCAAAATATTATACAACAGGAACAAGTTTGAGATTATATTCAAACAATTCAGATGGTAATGGAAATTCTTTAGCTGTAAAAGCTGTAGGAACTTTAAAAATTAATTCTGTAAAAATTGTAACGGATACTTATCAAGATTATGCTCCTATGAGTGCTGTAATTACAGTTGACGGTGTTGTAGTTCCAACTGTAAAAGACCCTGCAAATCCTAATATTTATGTAGTTAATACGACTACTCCTGCTTCAAATATTACGATTAAAAATGGTCAAACAGGAACTTCAGCGCAAATTAGAATTCAAAATTTAGAAATTGTTTACACAGGATCTTTAGCTACAGTGGACTATTCTGAAGCAGCTAAAGCAGTTTCTAATACATTATGGACAAATACAGCTTCTTTCAATGTAAAAGATAAAACTACTGTAGAAGTTTATAATATAAACGGACAATTAGTAAAAACTTTTGAAGTGAAAGGAATTCAGTCTGTTGATGTTTCTTCATTAGTTAAAGGAACTTATGTGGTTAAAACAACTTCTAACGGAAAATCTTCTACTCAAAAAGTAGTAAAAAAATAAGAAAGAATATATTCTTAATCTAACAAAAAAGCGATTCAGTTTACTGAATCGCTTTTATTTATTCTTTTAATTTCTGAATCTTAAAACCTGCATCTGTCACGGCTTCCACAACCTCTTCTTCATCTTCGGTTGTTGTCACAGTCAGTACTTTTCGTTCATCAGAAGTATCAACTTTCCAATTGTCTTCACCAACAGCTTCGTCCAAAAAAGGTTTTACAGATTTGATACAGCTTTCACAATTTATATTTGTTTTGAATTTCAATTCGCTCATAACTTTACAATTTAGACTCAAATTTATAAAGATTTCATAAGATTAAAAAAACGTTTAAGTAATATTTGATTTCGAAATTTAAATAAAAATCAATGAAGCGTAATCTTGATGTTGTTGTTATTTCGGATGTGCATTTAGGAACTTTTGGTTGCAAAGCACAAGAGCTGTTAGCTTATCTACAGTCAATCAATCCAAAAAAAATTATTCTCAATGGCGATATTGTGGATATTTGGAATTTCAAGAAGAGTTATTTTCCAGAAACGCATCTTCAAATCATTAGTTATTTATTGAATTTATCTGAACAAGGAATTCCAATCGTTTATATCACTGGAAATCATGATGAACTGTTGCGTAAATTTACGACAATGCGTTTTGGGAATATTCTTTTAACGGATAAATATATGTTGAAACAGAATGATAAAATCGCATGGATTTTTCATGGAGATGTGTTTGATGCCTCGATTCAACATTCGAAATGGATTGCAAAATTAGGTGGTTGGGGTTATGATAAATTAATTCAGTTGAATTATTTTATCAATAAATGTTTAGAATTTTTTGGAAGAGAACGTTATTCGTTGTCTCAAAAAATTAAAAACTCAGTTAAAAAAGCGGTGAAGCATATCAATGATTTTGAACAAACTGCTGCTGAATTAGCGATCGAAAATGAATATGATTACGTGGTTTGTGGACATATTCATCAGCCACAATTGCGAAAAGTAAAAACGGATAAAGGATCGTGTGTGTATATGAATTCGGGCGATTGGATTGAGAATTTATCGGCTTTAGAATATATAGACGGAAATTGGTCAGTGTTTTATTTTGAAGAACACAAACATACTTTGATGCAAAATTTAGAAGAAATCGAGTTCAATTATTCGTTAGATGAACTGATTGTTTCAATTCTCAATAAAAAATAAATGAAAATTTTATACGCTTTGCAAGGAACAGGAAATGGACATTTGGCTCGTGCGCAAAAAATGTTACCAATCCTTGAAGAATATGGAGATTTGAATGTTTTTGTGAGTGGTTCTAATTCACAATTACAACTCGAAAATTATCAATTTAAACATCACAATGGCTTGTCGTTGTTTTATAATCAGCTTGGGAAAGTTTCGTATAAACGAATTTTTAAGGAGAATAGTTTTAAATCTTTTTGGAATGAAGTGAATCATTTTCCAATTGAAAAATATGATTTAATTATTAATGATTTTGAGCCAATTACGGCACATGCAGCTCGAAAGAAAAAGATAAATATTGTTGGTTTGAGTCATCAAGCTTCATTTTTATTTGATGAAACACCAACAGTGAAAAATAAAACGGGCGAAACGATTTTAAAATATTACGCACCAACTTCTAAGTATTACGGTTTTCATTTCGAAGAATATAATGATGCTATTTTTTTACCAATCATTCGAGATAAAATTAGAGCATTGCGTCCAAAACGAAAAGATTACTATTTGGTGTATTTACCAAGTTTTCATCCAACAGAAATTATGGAGAAATTATCACTGATTAAAGATTCAAAATGGAAAGTTTTTTCACCTTTTGTGAAAGATGTTACGCGTCAATTTAATGTTCAAATTTATCCAATTGATGAACGTCTTTTTACTAGAACTTTAGAAAATTGTAAAGGAGTTTTGTGCGGTGCTGGTTTCGAATTGCCTGCCGAAAGTATTTATCTTAAAAAGAAGCTTTTTGTGATTCCGATTAAAGGTCAATACGAACAATTATGTAATTGCGAAGCTTTAAAAATGATTGGCGTTGATTATTCATATGATTTGAATGTTGAACAATTGCAATGTTGGGTGGATTCGAATAAAATTATTGAGAAAGATTTCCCAGATCAAACTGAAGAAATCATTCAGAAAGTAATTTTAGAAGCGTCTCATTAATTATTTTTCCAGAATGCTGGCGTAAATAAAATTAAGATTGTATAAAGCTCTAATCGTCCTAAAACCATTAGAAAACAACATAATAATTTTGCATTATCTGTTAAAGAATTCATTGAGGTACCCGGACCAAATTCGCCAATTCCCGGACCTACGTTTCCTAAAGTGGAAGCAGTTAATGTTAAAGAGGCCAAAATATCTTGGAAACTCATTGTTATACCATAATTCAAAAGCGCAAACAAAATAGAACTCACAATCCATGTAAACATAAACATGACAAAGAATGCCATGACGTGGAAAACGATAGATTGATTCAGTGAACGATTGTTATAACGAACAGGAATAATTGCGTTTGGATGTAAAATACGCTTAAATTCGATCCAACTATTTTTTAATAAAATGACGTGTCTGATAACTGTAATTCCTCCAGATGTAGAACCTGCCGAACCTCCGATGAAGAACAAAGAGAAGAAAATAAGTGTGGTTACGGTTAACCAACTTGTGTAATCTTCCATTGCCAAAGCGGTTGTAGATGCGATAGAAACGACGTGGAATAATGAGCTTCTGAATGAATGTTCGAAGTTAAACCAGGAATAAGTTTCGACGGAATAGCTAGGGTAAATATTAAAAAATAATACGACAAAAACGATAAATGTAACGACAGCAAGTAAGCCAACCCACCAGCGAAATTCTTCATTTTTCCACACTTTTTTGAATTGTCCTTTAATCAATAAATAAATCAAAGCGAAGTTTGTTCCGCCCAAAAACATCATCACGATTAGTACATATTGAATAAAAACATTGTTATTCCAATACATCAAACCTTCATTTTTAGTAGAAAAACCTGCGGTTGCAATCACACTCATCGAATGGTTTGCAGCATCAAATAAATTCATTCCACCAAAATAAAGCAACAATGCAAAAAAAGCAGTTAATCCTAAATAAACTAACCAAAGGTTTTTCGCTGTTTCTGTAATTCGAGGGTGAATTTTATCCGTATAAATTCCAGGCGCTTCTGCCATAAAAAGTTGTCGACCACCAATTCCAAGAAACGGTAAAATCGCAATCGTCAAAACGATAATTCCCATACCACCAATCCAATTGGTTGTACTTCGCCAAAATAATATACTTTTTGGGAGACTTTCTACATCATCATAAATTGATGTCCCAGTCGCTGTATAACCAGAAACGGTTTCGTAAATAATGTTGACAAAACTAAAATTTTCATTGATGATATGATCGTTTGGTAGAAATATTAACGAGGTAACATAGGGTAAACACCCCGAAAGAATCAAGAAAAGCCATCCGACACAAACCACGATATAACCTTCGCGTTTGTTGATGTGTTTTCTTCTGTCACGCGTAAAATACATCATTGCAGCTCCCGACAATCCCACTAAACTCCCCGAAACTAAAAAAGGGTAGAGTAGATGATCATTAAAATAAATGCTGACACATGTTGCAATAAACATAAAGAGCGCATTTAATAGTAATAAAACACCCGAAAGATTCAGGATTACTTTGATGTTAAGTGATTTCATTATTTAAAATATTTGGTCACTTTTGGAATTAAATTCGCTTGACTAAAAACAACGACGTGATCTTTTGGTTCGATAATGAAATCTTTTGTTGGAATAAATCCATCATTTCTGCGAACAATTCCAGCAATAATAGCACCTTCTTTAAACGGAAAATCGCTTACTTTTTTGAATGCGATTTCAGAATTTTCGTGAATACGGAATTCTAAAACTTCAGCATCTAAATCAGAAATTCCTGTTACATCCATCACAGAACCTTGTCGAATATAACGGAAAATACTATCTGCGGTTAAGAGTTTTTTATTGATAAAAGCGTTAATTCCAACTTCTTGACTAAGATGTATATAGTCGATATTTTCGACCAAAGCAATTGTTTTTTTAACGCCTTTTGATTTTGCCAAAAGACATGACATAATATTCGTTTCCGAACTTCCTGTCACAGCGATAAAAGCATCCGAATCAGAAATACCTTCTTCCAATAACAATTCTCCATCTCGACCATCACCATTGATAATCAAAATGTTATTTAAATCATCAGCTAAATCAAAAGCTTTGTTTCTGTTGATTTCTAATAACTTAACGTTGTGTTTGTTGTCTTTTAAAAGTTTGGCAACTTTGACACCAATACTTCCTCCTCCCAAAACAATTACATTTTTGAAATATTCTTGTTTCTTTCCAAGGATTTTATAAACTTCTAAAATTCCAGCTTTTTTGACAATAAAATAAACGTGATCATCTATTCTAAATTCAGTTTCAGCTTCAGGAATAATGGTTTGATACTCGCCACGTTCGTTGCTACGAATTATTGCAATTGGCATCAAAAGATTGTCTTCGCCACCTTTCGTCGTCAAATACATGTCTTTGTACTGCTTGTCCAAAATTTTACAATCCGCATCCAAAACAGTTCCAACCATAAAAAGTTGACCATTTGCAAACGGATGCATCGCATTGAAAGCAGATTGTTGAACAAGAGAATAAATCTCATCAGCCGCTAATTTCTCAGGGCTAATTAATGCATCAATTCCCATTCCTTGAACCCAAAATTGATTTTCTTTGTAAAGAAATTCAGGATTCGAAATTCGAGCTAATGTGCGTTTTGCCCCTAAATCTTTCGCAATCGAAGCACTTGTAAGGTTTGTGTTTTGAAGATGAGTGACCGATATAAAAATATCTGTATCATCAATTCCAACTTCTCGCAAAGCCTTGAAAGAAGTAATATCACCACGATAAGCCATTACATCTAACGAGTTTTCGATCATCAACAATTTGTCCTTGTCCATGTCCATGATGACGATGTCGTTCATTTCATTAGAAAGTAATTTAGCCAAATGAAAACCAACTTCTCCAGCACCTCCGATTAATATTTTCATGAAAGAAATTTAGGATAAAACTATTTTGACGTTTCTTTTTGTCCCATTAACATTAGAAACGATTTCAAGAATTCGTCTATATCACCGTTCATTACAGCATCTACATTACCTGTTTCAGTTCCTGTTCTGACGTCTTTTACCAATTTGTATGGATGCATCACATAATTACGAATTTGAGAACCCCATTCGATTTTCATCTTATTTGCCTCAATCTCATTACGTGCGGCCATTTTTTTCTCTAACTCAATCTTATACAATTCAGATTTTAACATCTCCATTGCACGCTCACGATTGGCTAACTGAGAACGTTCAACCTGACAAACAACCACAATTCCTGTAGGTTTGTGCGTTAACTGAACTTTTGTTTCAACCTTATTTACATTTTGTCCTCCAGCTCCTCCAGAACGAGACGTTTGTAATTCGATATCTGCAGGACTAATTTCAATCTCGATTGTATCATCCACAATTGGCGAAACATAAACCGAAACGAAACTTGTGTGACGTTTTGCATTACTATCAAAAGGCGAAATACGCACCAAACGATGTACACCATTTTCTCCTTTCAGATAACCGAAAGCAAACTCGCCATCCACTTCTAATGTTACCGTTTTTACACCCGCAACATCACCCGCTTGATAGTTTAATTCTTTTACTTTATATCCATGTTTTTCGGCCCACATCAAATACATACGCATCAACATAGAAGCCCAATCACAAGATTCTGTACCTCCAGCTCCCGCAGTAATTTGAAGAATTGCACCAAGATTATCTCCTTCTTCTGAAAGCATATTCTTGAATTCTATATCTTCTAAAAGCTTGGCAACAACATTATATTGTTCCATAACTTCTTCGTCACTAACTTCACCTTCGCGGTTAAATTCTACTAAAACTTCGACATCATTTACTACATTTGCAATCGTTTGGTATTCATCGATCCATTTCTTTTTACCACGCAAAACTTTCATAAAAGCTTCGGCTTCTTTCGGGTTGTTCCAAAATTCAGGTGAAGCAGCATGCTCTTCTTCATTTTGCACTTCGATTTCTTTTTGTTCGATTTCCAAATATTCGTGCAAATCTTGTGTACGTTTTTGGATGTCTTTTAGTAATTCGTTGTTAAACATAATTGCAAATGTATAAAAATAGGGGATTTTATGAACACGAGGTTAAGCATTAATCACTTTATCATCTTTTCCGTTCCAAGAAAGAATTTTATAAGTAAAACCGTCTTCCGTTTTAATTTCTTGGTCTTTCAGCATCAAAAAAGTATCGTCCCAATCACCATCATCATAACTAATTACCCAGAATAATTGGTTGAACAACAAACCTTCCAAAATATACAAAAGTTCCTCCACAGAATCTACTTCGTAAGTTGTAAAAGGAAAAGAAGATTTGATCCAAATCTTATCATCATCCGAAGTCTGAATATAAAGATCACCAAAAGTCGATTTGTATTCATTCTCGATATGGAATTCTAATAATTCGGTATCTTTTTTGTGAAGCCCTGTAAAATCTGGAATTGCTTCAATGATTTGATTGTATATTTTGATTGAAAAATCGTTCATCTTTCTAAAATTAGCTTGCAAAAATAAACGATATTATCTAATTCTGACACGATATTTATGTTCAATAAATCGAAAAAAGTTAAATAATTTGTATTCAAAATCATAACCATAGTCAACAGAAGGATCTAAATCTATACTTACTGCATACAAATCTGGATTATATGTCATTGGTTGCATATGTCGTTGATTCCAAATCATTACATATTGGCGATTTTTTTGTTCGTAATATTCTTTTGAATAATATTCTTTGGGTAATGCAGTTGTTTTTAAATAAATATCATATTGAGGATCAAATACAACAATATCATAATCGCCATCTTCATTCGGCTCGAATTTTAATGAATTCTCATCTTTATTCGGCACTGAATTTTGTGTAGATTGATTGGTTGTACAAGCAAAGAATAGGAGAGAAACGCTGATAAATAAAAATAGCTTTTTCATAATCTTTAATTTAGTTAAATTTACTAAAAAATAACGATATGTACACGATTTTGCATAATTCTCGCTGTGGGAAAAGCAGAGATGCGATGAAAGTTTTAGAAGAATCTGGAAAAGATTTTGTAGTAAGAGAATATTTGAAAGAACCTTTAACGAAAAATGAATTGAAGGAAATTTTGACTAAACTAAATTTAAAACCAATTGATATTGTGCGTACAAATGAGGAAGATTGGAAAGCAAATTTTAAAGGAAAAGAACTTTCTGATGATGAAGTTTTGAATGCTTTGGTTGAATATCCAAAATTGATTCAACGTCCGATTGTAACAGATGAAAAAAATGGAGTAGTAGGTCGTCCAAAAGAATTAGTAGAAGATTTTATTAAATAAAATTGGTTTGATAATTGTTAGTATTTCTAAAACTAAACATAAAAAGCTATGAAAATTTTAGAAGCATTAACAAAAAATCACACCGAGAAAGGAACTAAAATAGGTCTTTTAACAACTGCAGCTACAACAGGCGTAACCGTTGCTAAATTTCTAGGAAAAAGGTCTATTTATGGAATAATTGGAGGGATTGCTGTGACATTGGCAGCAGAGTATATCCGAAAAAAATACGAGAAGAAAGTTGAAGCAGAGAATGAAACTGTTTTAGAGAATAAATAAAGAAAGCCACTCAATTTGAGTGGCTTTTCTACTTATTTTGAATAGATAAATTATTTATCTAAAACTTCCATATCAAAATATAAAGTTGCGTTTGGTGGAACAACACCTCCAGCACCTCTTGATCCGTAACCTAATTCAGCAGGGATAATTAAGAAAACTTTAGAACCTCTGTTGAACATTGTTAATGCTTCCATCCAACCTTGGATTAATCCTGTTACACCAACTGTTGCGTCTAATGGTTGATTGCGATCGTAAGATGAATCTAATTTTTCACCATCGTTTAAGCGTAAAGTATAATGTACTTGGATTGGATCTCCTTGAATTGGTTTTGCTCCGTTACCTTCTTCTAAAATTACATATTTTAATCCAGAAGGAGTTGATTGAGCTTTTGCTTCTAATTCTTTTTGACGAGCAATTTCTGCATCTTTTTCAGCTTTTGCTTTCGCTTCAGCTTCAGCTTGTTTTTTTGCGTGATTAGCTTTTGCAGCTTCAAATGCTTCAGCTCCGTTGTATTTAGCATATTTATCACCTTTACGAGCGATTTCTACTTTCTCAATTACAACTGGAACGACTGGTTTATCACTTGGCGTTTTTTCTACATTTGCAATAGAATCAACTACGTCTAAACCTTCTACAACTTGTCCGAAAATAGTGTGACGTCCGTCTAACCATGGTGTAGGAACTTCTGTGATGAAGAATTGAGAACCGTTTGTAGCTGGTCCTGAATTTGCCATAGATAAAACACCTTTTTTGTCGTGTTTTAAAGTTGGTTCAAACTCATCTTCGAAATCGTAACCAGGTCCACCTGTACCAATTCCGTCTGGATCACCACCTTGAATCATAAAATCTTTAATTACACGGTGAAAAATGATTCCATCATAAAAAGGAACTCCTTTTGCTTTTGCTTTATTTTCTTTTGTACCTTCTGCTAATCCAACAAAGTTAGCAACCGTCATTGGCGCTTCTTCTTCGTATAATTTGATTGTCATTGCACCATGATTTGTTGTCATTTTTGCATACAATCCGTCTTCTAAACTTTTAAATTCTTCTTTACTCATCGATTTTGGAATTTTAACGCCACAACTAACAAGGGTAGTGATGACAGTTAAGATTAATAATATTTTTCTCATTTTAACTTTACAGTCTTTGTGTTTATTAGTGTTTTTTTATTTTTAAAACTTTTACATCCATAATAATAGGCGAGTCTGGTGCAATTTTTTGCGTATCGCCATAACCTCCATAAGCTAAAAACGAAGGTAACAATAATTTAGCAGTTTCACCTTCAGGAATCAATTGTAAACCAGCTTGTAAACCTCTCACAATATCAGCTTTTCCTAAAATTATTTTCTGAACTTTATTATCGTTAAACGAATATAAAATGTTGTTTTCGAGATCAGTTACTTGATATTCAAATTCGATGTAATCTCCATTATTAGCTGTTTGAGCTGTTCGTTGACCATTGTTCGAAATCCAAAAACCCGAACTCGTTTTAACAAATTTTAGGTCAGATGTTTTCATATAATCATCAAACCATTGCAATTCTTCTTGATGCAATAATTTTCCACGTTCTTGCGAACGATTCATAAAATCGTCATTGGAATATGAAACGGGATATTGTATCACTTTTTGATCACAACTCATTAACGCAAAAACAGCGAAAGTGAATAAAATAACTTTTTTCATTAGATAACGATACTAGCTAATTTTTCTTGATATTCTGGTAAAAGTGATTGGAAATAAGCAATTGTTTCTTCCATATTCATATCCGAACGACCTCCAGCCGCATTCATATGACCACCGCCGTTGAAATGTTTGCGAGAAAATTCATTCACATCAAAATCACCTTTAGAACGTAACGAAATTTTAATGAAATTATGATGTGTATCTTCAATAAAAATTACAGAAAAGATAAAATTCTCTACACTCAAACCATAATTTACAAAACCTTCTGTATCTCCTTTCTGAAAACCATTTGCCAACAAATCTTCACGTTTTAAGTACATAAAAGCTGTGCGATGTTCTGGTAAAAAAGTTAGATTATTTAAGGTTAATGATAACAATTTTAAACGTCCTTGCGTTTGCGAATCGTTAACATACGAAGTCACTTTGTCAACTTTTACACCTTTATCAATCAATTCTGCCACAATTCTGTGCGTATCTGCGGATGTATTACGAAAACGAAATCCGCCTGTATCGGTCATTATTCCAGTATAAATACATTCAGCAATACCTTTGTCAATTTTATCCAAATCATTCATCGCTTCGATAAAATTATAAACCATTTGACAAGTCGCTGGCATTTCGATATCCGAATACATAAAATCAAATGTATCTGGTTCGCGGTGATGATCGATTAATATTTTTGGTGCTTTCGAACGTTCAACCCAGTTTCCTAAGTCGTCAATTCGTTTTACAGTATTAAAATCTAAGATAAAAATCAACTCAGCTTGATGTATAATTGCTTCGGCAACTTTTGGTCGGTAATCTGCAATTACAATCTCTTTTGCTGAAGGCATCCATTTTAGGAACTTCGGAAAATCGTTTGGTGAAACAATGTTACACGTATGTCCCAATTTATTTAAATAATGAAACATCGCCAATGTAGAACCTATCGCATCTCCATCAGGATTTTTGTGCGGTAGAATTGCAATTTTCTTTGGTGTTGATTTTAAAAGAGTTTTTAACTCTTCGAAATTTGTCATTTGCATAGTTGCAAAGATAATCAAACAAGTGAAATTGTAAATTGCTTTGAAGAAGAAAACTGCAAATTTTAGATGATTAATTATTTTTTTTTGAATTGAATAATGGTAATAAAAAAATAAAAACCTTTGTAAACTATAATTCAGATTTAATTTTTTAACAAAAATACTAATTAGCTTTAAGCTCTTTCTACTAAGCAATTATAACAACCAGGTCTTGCGTTGTGAATATGAATGTATTCGACTTCTTGGTTTTCTAAGATTTCATTTAATTTTTCTTTTAAATAATCTCCTTTTATTGCATCAGCAAAAATCATTATTGAATTCTTGTTGTAAGCACGAATAGACAAAAACCGATGGTTAAACATTATTGGAATTTCATTAATAGAAGATTTATAAGTTTGTGCGTTTTTACTTATAAAAATAGGACCAGATGCCTTGTAAGGAGAGTTTACCGAATGATGTTCAAAATTAAGTAGAATAACTTCTTCTCCAACTTGCACATCTGTTAAACTAACTCGGCAAGGATATCCTGGGAATTTATCTACAATCATTCTCGAGATATTTTGTTTTGACAATTCCTTATCACTTAGATTAAAATAATCACTAAAAAGCTCATTATCTAAGGCGACTATTCTAAAGTTATTTTTCATTTTAATTTTATTAGATGATTGATTATAACTAATTTAAATAAAAAATAATAATTCTAAAAAAAAATAAATATTAACGTAGTAGAAATGTAAAAAAAAACTAGAGCATGAAGTAATTTCAAACTCTAGTTTATAACTTGATAATTTATTATAATAAAATTATAAATCTCTTTTTTTGATAATTAATAAGGATAAACCAAGAAATAAAATGATGTAGAAAACATTTGCAGCAAAATATTCCCATTGAATATGATCTGGAATAAATAACTTTCCTTCTAATATTGCTTTTTGTATATCTACAGAAGGGTAATCGATTATTTTTCCATTTGAATTTAAAGGTAAAAAGTTAGAATATATTTTAATTTTTTCTGGATCTTTTGGAGGATTTTTACCAAAACGAACTAAAAATTCGATTACTTTAAAAACGGATTCTGCAATATTTAGGACAATTAAAGATAAAATCGCAAAAGCACTTTTCTTTAATAGGAATGATAAAAACATGGCGAATACAATATAAGCGAAGATTTCGACGAAATATCCTCCTAAGAATTCGATTCCGTTTACAAAATCAAACTTTTCGCTAAAAATAGAACCTAATGCAAAAACTAAAACGCCAACTAAAAGTGTAGAAATCAAAGTTATCACAACGTTCATCAAAACTTTTGTGTTTAAAAATTCAGTTTTAGATAAACCATCAATTGTATTTTGCTTGAAAGTTCCGAAAGAGTATTCGTTTGTAATATTATTAATAACAATAATAGCTAAAAAGAATTTTCCAAAACCAATTAACCACGTAATATTATGCCAAATTATAGGAAACTCTAATGCTCCCAATTTGATTAAATCAACTTCAATTTCATTCATATTTGGTTTGAAATTCGGTAACGTAATTCCCATTAACAGAATCATCACAAAATATAAAATGATGAAAATTCGCGTTCCTTTATTGTAGAATAATTTATTCCATTCTATGCTAAATAATCTTTTCATGTTAGTTCTGTTTTTGGATTAGTTGGAAAAATTGTTGTTCTAAAGATTCTTTACGTTTTACTAAATGATTCACGATAATTCCTTGTTCATAAAGCATTTTGTTAATTTCTGCTGGATCTTTCTCTTCTGATAAAACAGCAAAAAGTTTGTTGTTTTCTTTGGTAACTTTTGAAACGAATGAGAACGTTTTTAGTGTATATTCCAAACTTTCCATATTTTGCGCAGCAACTTCTATACTTCCAAAACTTGAATTCATTTGATCTACAGAACCCGCATAAAGCATTTTTCCTTGATTCAGAACCACTACATGCGAACATACTTTTTCGACTTCGTCTAATAAATGACTTGCTAGAATAATTGTAGTTCCTTGTTGAGCAATTTTAATAATCAATTCACGAATCTGAATAATTCCTTGTGGATCTAAACCATTAGTAGGTTCGTCTAAAATCAGCACTTCAGGATCATTTAATAACGCAGCCGCAATTGCCAAACGTTGTTTCATTCCCAACGAATATTGTTGAAATTTATCTTTTTTACGAGAAAGTAATCCAACTAATTCAAGTTTTTCGTCAATTTTTCCATAATTAACTTCTTTAATATCAGCAACAATTTCAAGATTTTTTTCTGCTGATAAATAAGGATAGAATTTTGGGCTTTCGATAATTGCACCAATTTTTTTTAATGAATCGTTATCTGGTTCTTGATCAAACCATTTCCACGAACCCGCTGTAGGATTGATTACATTAAGAATCATTCCTAATGTTGTCGATTTTCCACTTCCGTTTGGACCAAGTAATCCATAAACGTTTCCTTTTTCTACCGAAAAAGTGACATTGTTGACCGCTGTAAAACTGCCAAATTTTTTAGTAAGTTGATTAATTTCAAGAACTTTATTCATAGTAGTTGAATTTGTTTTCTTTATATGTAGAGTTTTTTGTTAATTTGTTACAATTTAGAATTAATTTAAATAACATGAGAACGATACTTTATACCTTATTAATTGTACTAACAATTCAGGCTAAAGCGCAAAACGGAAAAACTTATCAAATTTATAATCAACAAGAAAAGAAAGTTGATTTTGATAAAATGATTAAAGAATTAGCAAAATATGATGTTGTTTTATTTGGTGAACATCATAATAATGCGGTAAATCATTGGTTGCAATTGCAAACGACAAAAGAATTGTATAAGATAAAAGGAAAACAACTGATTCTTGGAGCAGAAATGTTCGAGCGTCATCAACAAAATGATTTAACGAATTATTTGAAAAGTAAAACGACGGATGATGAGTTTCAAAAGAGTACAAAGCTTTGGAATAATTACAAAACAGATTACAAACCGCTTGTTGATTTTGCGAAAGAAAAGAATTTAGATTTTGTAGCAACTAATGTAACGCGCAAATATGCTTCGTATGTCGCTAAGAATGGACTTGAAGCTTTGGATACAGTTCCAAATAATGAGAAAGCCTTTATTGCGAAACTTCCTATTACCATAGATTATGATGCACCTGGTTATCCTGAGATGATTAAAATGATGGGAGATCATGCTGGAGTGAAGGCAAAACAGTTTGTTGCAGCACAAGCTACAAAGGATGCAACAATGGCAGAATCAATTTTGAATAATTTGAAGAAAAATAATCTATTTATTCATTACAATGGTGATTATCATTCTAAAAATTATGGCGGAATTTATTGGTATTTGAAATTTTTTCGACCTGAGCTCAAAATCGCTGTAATTGAAATTCTAGAAAGTGAAGATTTAAATGAAAAAATATCTGCAATTAAATCAAAAAACGAAAATGTTACTACGACAGAATTTATTATAGTATTTCCTAAGGATTCGCCTAAAACCTACTAATTTTACTGATAAGCAGAAAGTTTTATTGATTATTTTTCATATTTTGCATTTTTAAAAAATAAAGCAAACAATTAAATACAACTATGGACAGAAGAAATTTTATTAAATCGACTGCTGCAGCATCTACGGTAGCATTAGTATCACCAGATTCATTATTTGATTTTTCATCAAAAATTGAAAAGGTGAAAGTAGGAATTGTTGGCTGTGGAATGAGAGGGCAGGTACATTTAGATGAGTTATTAAAAAGAAATGATGTAGAAGTTGTTGGGATCGCTGAACCAGATCAACGAATGATTGATCGTTCAAACAAAATTTTTGCAAAACATAATAAAAAACCTGTAGAGTATTTTAAAGGTTTAGATGGATATAAAAAATTATATAAGAATAAGAAAATTCATGCTGTAATTATAGCTACGCCATGGGAATTTCACGCTGAGCAAACAATTGCAGCAATGAATGCGGGTAAAATTGTAGGTTTAGAAGTGTGTGGAGCGATGAATTTACAAGAATGTTGGGATTACGTAGATACATACGAAAAAACGAAAGTTCCTGTATTCATGATGGAGAATGTTTGTTACCGTCGCGATGTTATGGCTGTAATGAATATGGTTCGTAAAGGAATGTTTGGTCAAATTGTTCATGGACAAGGTGGTTACCAACACGATTTAAGAAATGTATTATTTAACGATGGTAAACAACCTTATGGTGGAGGAGTTGAATTTGGAGACAAAGGTTTCTCTGAAGCTGCTTGGCGTACAAATCATTATGTAAAACGTAATGCAGAATTATATCCAACGCATGGTTTAGGACCAATCGGTACAATGATGGATGTTAACCGTGGAAATAGAATTACACATTTAACTTCTATGGCTTCTCGACAAGCTGGTTTAACTGATTATATCGTGAAAAATGGAGGAGCAGATCACCCAAATGCAAAGGTTAAATTCAAACAAGGAGATATCGTTCAAACAATGTTAAAATGTGAGAATGGAGAAACAATCTTATTAACGCACGATACATCTTTACAACGTCCTTATAACTTAGGTTTCCGTATTCAAGGAACTGATGGTATTTGGCAAGATATCGGTTCAGGAGGATTTAGTCAAGGTTTCATTTATTTTGAAGATGAAATGAAACATTCTCACAAATGGGCGAGTTCAGAAGATCATTTAAAAACTTACGATCACCCATATTGGAAAAAATACGAAACTCAGGCAGAAGGAGCAGGACACGGAGGAATGGATTTCTTCTTAATGAATGATTTTATCGAGTGTATCAAAGCAAACAAAGAATTCCCATTCGATGTATACGATTTAGCAACTTGGTATGCAGTAACACCATTAAGTGAAAAATCTATCGAAGGAAACGGTGCTTCTCAAGAAATGCCAGATTTTACAAGAGGAAAATATAAAACAAGAAAACCAGTTTTTGGTACAGAAGATTATGGAATCTAAAACCTTATCATTAGTCATTTTAGCAGGTGGAATGGGAAGCCGCTACAAAGGACAAAAACAAATTGATCCAATTGGACCAAGTAAAGAAACGTTGATGGAATATTCAATTTTCGATGCTTTTTCTTGCGGAATAAAACATTTTGTATTCATTATTAATGATCAACTTGATGTTGAAACCAAAAAATATTTTCAAAATTTAATTGAAAAAAATGGAGGTTCAGCTGAGTTTGTTCTCCAAACGACATATACTTCTGTTCCGAGAGGAATTTACGATACAATAGAAAAAAGAGAAAAACCTTGGGGAACGGGACATGCTTTAATGATTACAAAAAATCATTTAAATAATCCATTTATTGTGATTAATGCAGACGATTTTTATGGTCGTAAAGCATTTGAGAAAGCAAATGAATTGGTTCAAAACGAAAAAATTACAGCAAATACTTATGGTATGGTTGCGTACAAATTGGCCAATACGATTAGCGAAAATGGTTCTGTTTCTCGCGGAGTTTGTACAGTAACTAACGGTCATTTGGAGAATGTAGTAGAGCGTACAAATATCTATTCTAACGAGAATGGAGAAATTGTTTTCGAAGAAGATAATAACGTTTTACCATTAGATGGAGATACGACTGTATCGATGAATTTCTTCGTTTTACATCCTTCTATTTTTAGAAAATTAGAAGATAAATTTGAGGAATTTCTTCACGAAAATGCTTCTCAATTGAAAGCAGAATTTTTCTTGCCGAAAGTTGTAAATGATATGATCAAAGAAGATCAATTGGAAGTGATTGTAGAAAAATCGGATGACAATTGGTTCGGAATGACTTATCCAGAAGACAGAGAAGTTGTAGTAAATTCTATTCACAATTTAATCAATGATCAAAAATATCCAAATTCACTTTGGACATAAATTATAATGGAGAAAATATTAAAACATTATTTCGAAAATATAGATCAAGTTAGTATTAATCCAATCAGTTCTGGTTGGATTAATTCTACTTATGAAGTTGGGTACGAGGGAAAAAAATATATTTTACAAAAAATAAACACGCACGTTTTTCCTCAACCAGAAGTAATTTCTAACAATATTGACATCATTTCTCGTCATCTAAAATCAAAGGGGTATCAAAATTCGGTAATCGAAATTGTAAAAGATTTGCAAGGAAATTTATTAGCAAAAGAAGATGGAGAAATTTGGAGAATGACTTCTTTTATTCCAAATTCTATTTGTTTTGAGAAAGTGGAATCTGCGGAACAAGCGTATGAAGCGGCGAAAACAATTAGTGAATTTCATTCGTATTTGTTAGATGTTAATGTTGATGAAATTCATCCTTCGATTGTCGGGTTTTTAGATTATCATAAACGTGTAAATGATTTCAAAAATGCATTGAAAAATGCGTCAACAGAGCGTTTAGAAGAAACGAAAGAAGAAGTTGCTTATATTTTAGATAATCTGCATCAAGTTGAAAAATATTTAGAAATAGATTTCCCAAAACGTGTCGTTCATGCCGATGCGAAAATCAGTAATTTCTTATTTAATAATGATAATCATTCGCAAGCAATTGCTGTGATAGACTGGGATACAATAATGCCAGGAAATATTTTGTGCGATTTTGGAGATATGATTCGTACATACGCAAATCTGAAAGCAGAAGATGATCCTAATCCTGAAAAATTGTTTGAACCTGATTATTATAAAGCGGTTAAAAATGGGTTTTTAGAACATTTAAAATATGATTTACAACCAATAGAGATCGAAAATATGGATTTTGTTGCGTATATTGTGATTTATATTCAGGCGGTTAGATTTTTGGCAGATTATTTAGAAAACGATATTTATTATTCGATTTCTTATCCAAAACAAAATCTAAATCGTACGATTAATCAAATCAATTTATTAAAAGCATTAACAAAATTTCATGAAGAAAATTCGGTTCGAAAAATATAAACCTACAGATTTTAATAACTTTTTTAAACTTGTTCAGGACGACGAAGTGATGAAATATATCTCTGGAAAAGGTTTGAATGAAGAGCAAGCAAATCACAAATTTACATCAATCTTAGAAAAAGGTAGCGTTAACGAAAACCTTGGTTTTTTTAAGGTTTATGACGAAAACGACACACTTTTAGGTGATTGTAAATTGGTGTATAACAAACACATCGAAAATTCACTTGAAATAGGTTATTTATTGAAAAAAGAATTTTGGAGAAAAGGTTTTGGATCAATGATTTGCAAACATTTATTAGCAGAATCAAAAGAAAAATTTCCTGATTTGCAAGTAATGGCTGTCATCGATCCTGATAATGTTGCTTCAAGAAAGTTGTTAGAAAAGTTTAATTTTGAATCGTATTGGAAAGGTATCGAAAATGATTTGCCTACAGAAAAATTGCTTTTAAAAGAGAAATGATACGAATAAAAGATGTCGCTTTGGCGATGGAAGAAGTAGCGCCTTTGGCGTATGCAGAGGATTTTGACAATGTTGGATTGCTTGTTGGTGATTACAATGATGAGGTAACAGGAATCTTGATAACGTTGGACACAACACCAGAAGTTGTAGAAGAAGCAATTGAGAAAAATTGTAATTTGATTGTGAGTTTTCACCCAATTATTTTTTCAGGTTTAAAGAAATTAAACGGAAAAAATTATGTTGAAAAAGCAGTGATGACAGCGATCAAAAATGGAATTAATATTTATGCAACGCATACGGCTTTAGATAATTCGAAAGTTGGTGTTAATTTCAAAATTTCTGAACAATTATCTTTATTGAATACTAAAATTCTTATTCCAAAGTCTCAAACCATCAAACAATTGATAACTTATGTTCCAACAGAACATGCTGAGCAATTGAAATCTGCGTTGTATGAAGCGGGTGCAGGGAAAATTGGGAATTACGATTCGTGCGGTTTTGCGGTAGAAGGTACTGGAAATTATAGACCAACTGCTGGCGCAAACCCTTTTATTGGTGAAGTTGGTAAGCTAGAAACAGTAAACGAATCGCGAATAGAAGTTGTGATTCCGCAACATTTGGAAGGTGATGTGATGAATGCTTTATTCAAAAATCATCCGTACGAAGAAGTTGCTTATTCTGTTATTTCGTTGAATAATCAAAACAATTATATTGGAATTGGAATGATTGGAGAGTTAGAAAATGAAATGGAAGAACTCGATTTTTTCAATTATCTAAAAACTCAAATGAATACACCCGTTATTCGTCATTCGAAATTATTAAACAAAAAAATAAAGAAGGTTGCTGTACTTGGAGGTTCTGGCGCATTTGGAATAAAAAATGCAATTTCGGCTGGAGCGGACATTTATATCACGGCAGATTTGAAATATCACGATTTTTTTACTGCTGAAAATAAGCTTGTTTTGGCAGATATTGGGCATTTTGAATCGGAACAGTTTACAAAAAACTTAATAACTTCGTATCTTAAAGAAAAATTTACTAATTTTGTGGTCTTTAATTCTGGAATTAATACCAATCCTGTTAATTATTGTTAACTATGTCTGAAACAAAAAATATCAAAGAACTAAGCGTAGAAGAAAAACTTCGCGCGTTATACGACTTGCAATTAATTGATTCACGTTTAGATGAAATCAGAAACACAAGAGGTGAATTACCTTTAGAAGTTGAAGATTTGAGCGACGATGTTGCACAATTAGAAACGAGAATCCAAAAAATAGTTGACGAAACTAAAGGTTTGGATGAAGAAATTAAATTGAAGAAAGAAGCAATCAAAAATGCTGAAGCTTTAATTAAAAAATACACGAAACAACAAGATAACGTACGAAATAACAGAGAATTTGATGCTTTAGCTAAAGAAGTTGAGTATCAAGGTTTGGAAATTGAGTTATCTGAAAAACGTATTCGCGAGTTTACAGTTAAAATTTCTCAAAAAAATGCACAAGTTGAAGAATTTAATGCAAAATTAAATTCAATGAAAGAGCATTTATCTCACAAACAAGCTGAGTTGGATACAATTGTAAAAGATACAGAAAAAGAAGAAAGTAATTTATTGAAATTATCTTCTGAATATTCTGCTAAAATCGAACAAAGATTATTAGATGCTTACAGCCGTATCAGAAATTCTGTGAAAAATGGTTTAGCTGTTGTTCCTGTACAACGTGGAGCTTCTGCGGGATCTTTCTTTACAATTCCACCACAAAGACAGATGGATATCGCTCAACGTAAAAAAATTATCGCTGATGAACATTCAGGACGTATCTTGGTTGATTTGGAATTGGCTTTAGAAGAGCAAGAAAAAATGGAAATCGTTATCAAAGGATAATTTTCTGTTAAAAAATATTTTATTTAATATCAAAGTGTTGCACGTTTGTGTGACACTTTTTTTATGCCAAAACTGGTTGTTGTTATTTTTTAGCACGCTATTTGTAATATTGGCATTATAATTAGTTTGAAAATTTAGAAATTATGAAAAAAATTATATTTTTAGCAATGTTAACGGTTTCGTCTATATCATTAACATCTTGTGTGAATAATGATGATGGATACTATGACAACGGACCAGAAATTGTAAATGTTGGACAAATCAATTATGATGGCGTTTCTTTTCCGCTTCGAAATGCAGTTGTAGCTGATATTGAAAAAGCAGATGGAGGATATTATTATAGTGTAGAGTTATCGACGAATCCGGTTCCTAAAAATGGAAAATTATATGGCTCTTATTTGTATTTAGAAATCTTTCAAAGAGGTGATTTAAATTTTAATGGAACTTACGTAACAGAAAATAATGATAGAGGATTGGATTATATCGAATATTACGAAGATCCTATTATGCAAAATTATGTACCAGTTCTTAATTCAGGAACATTTGCATTATTAGATACAGATTTCTCTTCAGGATCTATTAACTTAAAAAATTATTTTGATCCTTATAACAGAAGTTTATTGTCTACAAACTTTGCTTTGAGAGTTTCGAATGGTAAAACATTGACGGGTGATTTTGACGGATTGTTTGATTTCATTCAATTATACAACAAATCTGCAAAAGGTGCTGTAAATGCAAAATCAGCAACAACAGAAAGAGTAAAAACAGGAGTGAGAAGACCTTCTGCAAGAAAATAAAATTTCAATTTATAGATAAAAAAAACTCCGCTAAATTTTTAGCGGTGTTTTTTATTGATATACTTTTTTGATTAAGCTTCTACTTCTTTATCACGATTCTTTGGGAAACGGCGATAACCTTTCAAATTAAATCTAAAATCTTTTTTCGTTGGACGAACAATAATACGTAATGATGAATCATTTGTAAAATAAGTTTGTGCCCAGTTTAAGAAAATAGCTAATTTGTTACGTACAGTCAAGATTAACATCAAGTGCAAAAACATCCATGTAAACCATGCCAAACGTCCAGAGAAAGAGAATTTAGGTAAATCGACAACTGCTTTGCGTTTACCAATTGTTGCCATAGAACCTGGATCTTTGTATTCGAACAATGTCAATTTATCTTCAGATAAACCTTGTCCTAATTTGTCAAAGTTTTTCGCCAATTGTTCAGCTTGATCTCCTGCAACACGTGCTAATTGTGGATGTCCATGAGGATACTTCGGTGTTTCCATCGAAGAAATATCTCCAATTGCATAAATGTTTTCAGTTCCTAAAACTTTAGAAGTACGATCTACTTTCAAACGATTTCCTCGTTGCAAATCTTCTTGTTTTACTGCTCCTTCAGGCACATTTCCCATAACTCCAGCAGCCCAAATCAAATTTCGAGTATTGATTGTACGACCATCAGCCAAAGAAATTGTTTTTCCATCGTAGTCAGTTACGCGACCTTCTGTCCAAACATTTACGCCCATATTTGTCAAATATTCATAAGACTTTTTGTGCGCCAATTCAGACATTGGACCTAATAAATTTGGACCTCCTTCAATCAAATAAATATTCAATTTAGAGAAATCTAAATCTGGATAATCTTTCGGAAGAATGAATTTTTTCATTTGCGCAATTGCACCTGAAAGCTCAACTCCTGTTGGTCCTCCACCTACAACGACAATATTCATAATTTCTTCCAATTCTTCTGGAGATTCTGCAGAATATGCACTCTCGAAGTTTGTTAATAATCGATTTTTAAGCGTTAAAGCTTCATTTGTCGATTTCATTGGGAATGATAATTCCTCAATTTGTTTGTTCCCGAAGAAATTTGTGGTACATCCCATGGCAACAACCAAATAGTCGTAGGAAAAATCCCCGATTGTGGTTTCAACAATATTTTGATCTTTCTTAATTGCTGTAACTTCGGCTAAACGAACGCTCACATTTTTACTCCCTTGAAATACTTTTCGAATAGGGAACGAAATATCACTTGCGTTAATCGCTGCAGTTGCAACCTGATAAAATAAGGGTTGAAATTGGTGGTAATTATAGCGGTCAATAAGTGTAACAGAAAAGTGTGGGTTATTATTTAATTTACGGGCTAATTTAAGTCCGGCAAATCCAGCACCTAAAATGACAATCTTTTTCTTTTCCAAAATTCACTTTTTTGTAAAATTACGAACAAACTAAGAAACAATGAAAGATTTATTAAAAATTATTCTGAACCTTAGATATTTACTATGATATCGGATTGATTATTAGATTTTTTTAAATTTATGTTTTTTGTCAGTTTTAAATAAATTGTTAAAATTATTTATGATTTTGTGTATTTCGACGCTTTTTTAATTTTTCTGAAAGATTAGAATTTAAACTATTTTTAAGCTGAATCATTTTAAGAAATCAATCAAATTCACGAATTTTATTCCAAATTAATCAAATCAAAAAAACAAGTAATGAGCAAATTATTTGAATCAATTAATATAAATGAATCTATTTCATTAAAAAATAGAATTATTATGTCGCCAATGTGCCAATATTCTTCGGAAGATGGTTTTCCAAATGATTGGCATTTTCAACATTATGTTTCGCGTGCAGTAGGTAATGTTTCGGCGATTATACAAGAAGCTACCGCGGTTGTTGTAGAAGGTCGAATTTCATATGGTGATTTAGGAATTTGGAAAGATGAACATATCGAAGCGTATCAAAAATTAACTTCTGAAATCAAAAAATACAATTGCGTTCCTGGGATTCAGTTAGCGCATGCAGGACGAAAAGCAAGTACAGAAAAACCTTGGTTGGGACACAATCAAATAAAATCTGACGAAAAAAATGGTTGGAAAACAGTTTCGAGTTCTAATTTACCTTTTAATGAATCGGATGAAATTCCACATCAATTAACAATTTCTGAAATTGAAAATGTTGTAGAAGAATGGGGAAAAGCAACTGAACGTGCCATAAAAGCTGGTTTTGAAATTTTAGAAATTCATGGTGCGCATGGTTATTTGGTTCATCAATTTCTTTCGCCTTTAATTAATAATCGAATAGATGAATATGGAGGAAGTTTCGAAAATAGAATTCGTTTTGTGTTAGAAATTGTTGCTGAAATGCAAAAATATATTACAACTCAATCGCTTTGGGTTCGTTTGTCAGCTTCGGATTGGGCAGAAAATGGTTGGAATTTAGATGAAACAATTGAATTGTGTAAAATATTAAAACAAAATGGAGTAGAAGTGATTGATGTTTCGTCTGGAGGAGGAGTGAGTCATCAAAAAATTGATGTCAAAAAAAATTATCAAGTCCCATTCGCAAATGAAATTAAAAATCAAGTTGAAATAATTACTGGAGCTGTTGGATTAATTTTTGAACCAAAACAAGCCGAAGAAATTCTTCAAAATAATGAAGCTGATTTAATCTTTTTAGGAAGAGAATTATTACGTGATCCATATTTTGCATTGCGTGCTGCAAAAGAGTTGGACGAAGATATAAAGTGGTTGCCACAATATGAAAGAGCAAAAAATAATCATTACGCATAAACCATGTTAGCATTAAAAAAAATCCATCATATTGCAATCATTTGTTCAGATTATCAAAAATCGAAATCCTTTTATACAGAAATTTTAGGATTCGAAATTGTGCAAGAAGTTTATAGAAAAGAACGTGATTCTTATAAATTAGATTTAGCTTTGCAAAATTATTACTGCATCGAATTATTTTCTTTTCCTAATCCACCAAAACGTGTTTCTCGACCAGAAGCTTCTGGATTGAGACATATTGCTTTTGCTGTGGAAAATATAGAAAATGAAGTAGAAAAATTAACGCAGTTGAATGTGATGGTAGAGCCAATTCGTGTGGATGAATACACGCAAAAGAAGTTTACTTTTTTTGAAGATCCCGACGGTTTGCCGATAGAATTATACGAAGAATAGAAGAATAAATGGTAAAAAAGAGTTTACTTGCCTTAGCAATGGGAGGTTTAGCCATCGGAATGACGGAATTTTCGATGATGGGAGTTTTAGAAGATTTTGCAAAAGATTTGAATATTTCAATTCCAACAGCAGGGAATTTTATATCAATGTATGCAATGGGCGTAATGGTTGGAGCTCCAACATTGATCATGGCTACAAGTAAATATTCGCCTAAAAAAGTTTTAATCTTTTTTATGTTATTGTTTACCATTTTTAATTCACTTTTTGTTATTGCACCAAGTTACAATACCTTATTAATTGCTCGTTTTATGTCTGGTTTACCTCATGGAGCGTTTTTTGGAGTAGGATCTGTTGTGGCAGCACAATTAGCAACAAAAGGAAAAGAAGCGCAAGCTATTTCGATTATGTTTGCGGGATTAACGTTTGCGAATTTAGTCGGAGTTCCATTAGGGACGAAATTAGGACAAGTTTTTTCGTGGCGATTAACGTTTGGGATTATTGCAAGTTTAGGATTAATCACAATGTTAGCGATTTCTCTTTGGGTTCCGAATCTTAAAAATACAAACAAAGGAAGTTTGGTAGAACAATTAAGTTTCTTCAAAAAATGGGAAGCTTGGGTATTAATTGTGATGATTTCTATCGGAACTTCAGGATTATTTGCGTGGATAAGTTACATTTCTCCATTAATGACAAATGTGGCAGATTTACCCAAAACAAAAGTTCCAATTATTATGACCTTGATTGGTCTAGGAATGTTTGTAGGTAATTTTATAGGTGGAAAATTGGCAGATACCATGTCGCCAAATAAAGCTGCAATTATCTCATTTGCTTCGATGGCGATTTGTTTAGTGATTGTTTATTTCACTTCTCACATACAAATAATGGCTTATATTATGTCGTTTATTACAGGATTAATTGCGTTTACAATTGGTTCGCCAATCCAAATGATGTTGATTAATAACGGAAAAGGATCAGAAACTTTAGCAGCAGCGGCTGGTCAAGCAAGTTTTAATATCGGAAATGCTTTAGGCGCATTTTTAGGAGGAATTCCGATTGCAATGGGGTTAGGATTTAATTCGCAACTATGGGTTGGCTTTATTATGGCTTCGGTAGGATCAATAATTGCAGCAATCTTTTTACAATTAAAATCGAAAAGAGTTTAAAAATATTACTTCAATCATAATCAAAGGATGTTCTACGGAGCATCCTTTTTTAGTTTATATTTGTAACAAATTAAACTCAAATGAATCATTACAAAGCTCTTATTATAGATGATGAACACTTTGCTCAACAAGGGTTAAAGAAAATTATTCAACATGCTTTGCCAGATTTTTTTGTTTCCATTGATACTGCAAATTCTGTAAAAGAAGGCGTTGAAAAAATTAAGGAAAATCAACCAGATATCGTTTTTTTGGATATTCACATGCCAGAGGAATTTGGGTTTAAATTATTTGATTATTTCGATGATATTACGTTTGATGTCATTTTCACAACAGCTCATTCAGACTATATTTTAGAAGCTGTAAATCAATGGGGATGTTTGGGTTATTTGATGAAACCTATTTCAATTTCTGACCTTAAAGTATTATTGAATCGTTTTGTAGAACGTCAAAATCAAACACAAAAAACGAAAGAGATTATCAATATTGCAGATGATTTTGAAGATGAGGTAGAAACAGATAATCTGAAAGATGTTTTCAAAAATGAACATGGAATTATTTTTATTCCATCTATAACAGAGGTTTTGGTACTGAAAATTGAAGATATTATTTACTGCAAAGCGGATGATAGTTATTGTACAATTTTTACTGAAAAAGATGTGCACATGGTAACTAAAACGCTAAAAGAAGTAGAAAATTTGATTGATCAAACCAATTTTTTCCGTGTAAATAGATCATACTTAGTCAATATTAATTTTGCTAAAAAATTTGATAAACGAAACAATTTATTGATTCTTAATTGTCATCCAAAAGACGGCGAATCAAATCTGCCTGTGACTTCATTGGGGTATAAAATTTTATCGAATGTGGTTGCGTAACTTCATTTTTTTACTTCTTTTATTTCTTTGCTCTCATCAACTTTCTGCGCAATATGTTTTGACAAAACAATACACGTACGAAAATGGTTTGCCTGCCAATGAGATTTTGAGTGTCTATAAAGATTCTCGAAAAATTTTATGGGTTGGAACTCGTTTTGGCGTGTTTGTGAAAGACATGGATAATTTCAAAATGATGAAACGCTTCGAGAAAGTACAATACAATAATGTTTGGACAATAATAGAAGATAGAGAGCATAATGTTTGGTTTGGAAGTTATGGAGAAGGAATATTGAAATTTACAGGTCAACGTTTTGAACAAATTAATACAGCGAAAGGGTTGGTTTCGGATCGCGTTCGAAATTTATTTTATTTAGATGATTTAATATATGTTGCAGCGCAAGGAGGCGTTTCGATTATTGATACAAAATCAAAGAAAATTTACAATCCTTCTTTCGAAAAAAATAACAATATTGTGTTCGAAGCGGTGTCTTTTTTCGAATATCAAAATAAAGTTTATGTTGCAACAATCGATCATGGTGTTTATGAAGTTCATCGTGATAAGTTGAAGTTGGCCAATCCTTTCAATCGAATTAATTATAGTTTTTTGTATAATAATGATTTGTATTTGTCATCGTCTAAAGGTCTTAATGTTATTCCGATAAACGATTTTTTGAATAAAAAATTGAATTTTAAAACGTATGATTTTCCAGTTTTTAGAAATCACAACATTTCAGATAAACGTCATTCTTTTTTATTAGCAGGTTACGAAACGGGAGCAGGAAATGGGATGGTTGCGGAGTTAAAGAATAATAAAATAACAGATCAAACAGAGAATTTTAAAATTACTTCGGATTATCCTTATCGAGTTTTTAGTAGTAAAACGAATGATTTAATTTATGTTGGAAGCGCTGATAAAGGGCTTTTTGAAGTTCATTTTAATCATTTTTTAGATTTTTCTACGATTGATAATAAAAAAGTCATTGAAATTTTAAAAGTTGAAAATACACAATATTTTTTAACGTCAGAAGGTCTTTATTTTCAGGAGAACAACGTATTTAATAAACAGATAAAGAGAGATGCTTTTTATCAATATATGCTTCGAAATAAGTCAAAATTCAAAGATTTTTTAAGTCAATCAAATAAAGATTTTTATGAAATTGATTTTGATTTGAAAGAAAAAAATCTTCGTTTTTATAAAATGATTATTCGTCATAATTCGTTTATTATAGCAACTAATTTAGGACTTTTCGAGTTAGATTTTAATGGAGAATTCAAAGATTATTTACCTAATCGAACAAGTCAATTTACGTATTTTAATAATCAATTTATTCAAACAAATCCTTTTGGAGGAATTTTGGTTTTTGATGATTTGAATAACCTAAAATATCACTCATATTCCGCTGCGCAAGCCAATGTTCCGAAAGATGTTGTTTCGATTTGTCAAAATAAAAAAGCTGTATTTTTTGGATCTTCTTTAGATGGATTATTCAAGTATGAAAATGGAAATTTTATTTCGTATTTGCAAAATAATCAGTTTAAAGAATCTAAAATTAAAATGATAAAATGTGTTGGAGATAATCAGTTGTTGGTTGCAACAGAATTTGCGAAAGTTTATATTTTAGAGATAAAGGGAGATGAGTTAATCACAAAAAAAGTAATTAATATTCGTGAAATTGGTGGAGAAAATATTAGTTCAATTGACATTTTTGGGAACTCAATTTTAATTGGAACCAATCGTAATTTACTCGTTTTCAATAATGGTAAAACATATATGATTGGCAATGAACAAGGTTTTGTGAATAAGGATATACATTCGTCTATTTTTGACGGAAAAACGGCTACAATTGGTGTTGAAAATGGTTATTATAAGTTAAATCTTGAGAATTTATTAAAGCAAAAAAATCAGTCGAAAGAGATTATTATTACAAGTTTTAAAATTAATGATGAATCTTTTGGGATAGATAAATTTATGTGGTTTGATTTGATTGATAAAGATTTGAATTTAAAAAATAATGAGAACAATATTACACTAAATTTTGCTGTCGTTGATGCTAATTTCGCTCAAAGTTATAAGTACAGATATCGTGTAAATCCTGATGAAAAGTGGAATGAGTATTTTTATAACCCATCTATTTATTTGCGGAATATACCATATGGTAAATATCGTATTCAATTAGAAATAACAGATACAAGCAACGGACAAAAACAAATTATTGATTTGGTTTCGTTGAATGTTGACGAACCTTTTTACTTGAATATTTATTTTATTTTGTTGTCAGTCTTAACTTTAGGATTGATTATTTATCGTTATAATACAAATAAAATCAAGACGTTAAATAAATTTAATCAATTAAAAATTAGTCAATTAAATGAGAAAAATACACAAGAAAATCAACGTTTGCAATTAGAGCGACAATTAACCGAAACGAAGTTAACAGCCTTACAATCTCAAATGAATCCGCATTTTATTTTCAATGTGTTGAATTCTATTCAGTTTTATATTTTGGATAATGATATTGATAATGCGTTAAATTCGTTGGGACGTTTTTCTCATTTGATTCGTCAGATGTTAAATCTTTCAACAAAAGATGAAATTAGTTTGAAAGATGAAATTGATTTTTTGAAATTATATGTTGAAGTTGAGAATTTTAGATGGAAAAATAAAATAGAATTTGATGTTCAAATTGATAGCCAATTGGATATTTATCGTATCAAAATTCCGCCAATGTTGATTCAGCCAATTATCGAAAATTCTTTTGTTCACGCATTTGATCAAAACCATTTGCAACCGATTATCAAATTGATTATTAGAATAAAAATTGATTATTTAGAAATAATTATTGAAGATAACGGAAAAGGAAATACAACACAAATTACGCAAAATAAAACTCACGATTCGAAAGCACTTAAAATTATTAATGAGCGTTTACAATTGCTTAATCATAATATTGAAGAAAATATTTTTATAGATTTTCATGAAAAAGGAACAAAAGTTCGAATGATTTTGAAAGTTGATTAAAATTTCACCTGAATAAATTTACAATTCACCTTGCTGAAACGTGAATTAACGAAATCTAAACTCTATTTTAATGATAGATATTATTCAGTATATATATTTGCAGTATCGATTTCAAACTAAGTATTAAACTTTGATGCTTTGTTTTCTAAACCTATGAAGACACCATAAAGTATCTTAAAAGTTACATTTTTCGACGTGTGAGTCAAAAAATTTTACAACAAGAAGCTACTGCAAAGTAGCTTTTTTTTTATCTTTATACCCATGAAAAATGTACAATTAGGAAATACAGATTTAGAGATAAAACCAATTTTTTTCGGAGGAAATGTTTTTGGTTGGACATTGAATGAAGAAGAATCTTTTCGAATTTTAGATGGATTTTTGGACAGAGGATTTAATGCGATAGACACTGCAAATAACTATTCGTATTGGGTGGATGGTAACGTTGGAACAGAATCTGAACGAATTATCGGAAATTGGATAAAATCGAGAGGAGTGAGAGATCAAATCGTTTTGGCAACGAAAGTTGGTGGACGAAATATGATTCAAGATAAGCCAAATACTACAAAAGCTCATGTCTTAAAAGAAGTAGAAGAATCACTTATCCGTTTACAAACAGATTATATTGATTTGTATCAAACACATTATGATGATGTAAATACACCTGTTGAAGAAACTTTATCCGCTTATAATCAATTGATAAAAGAAGGGAAAGTGAGATATATTGGTGCGTCTAATTTTTCTTCGGAGCGATTGATTGAATCGTTGGATAAATCAGAACTTTACAATTTGCCGCAATACAAAACCTTGCAACCTGAATATAATTTGTATGATCGTCAGCATTTTGAAGAATTTTTGCAACCTGTTGCTGAGAAATACAATTTAGCTGTTATTCCTTATTATAGTTTAGCGAGTGGATTTTTATCAGGTAAATATAAAACTGAAGAAGATTTACAACAAAGTTTACGAGGAGAAGGAATCAAAAAATATTTGAACGAAAGAGGATTCAAAATTTTGGACGCTTTACAAACTATTTCTACGCGATATAATATTTCTTATTCAGCAGTTGCTTTGGCTTGGTTAATGGATCAGAAAACAGTTGTAGTTCCTATTGCGAGTGCGACTAAGGAACAACATCTTGATGCTTTTGTAGAAGCTGTAAATGTGCAATTATCTCATGATGATGTTAAACTTTTGACCGAAGCAAGCGAATATTAGAATGGAAAATTTACAAATGAAACCCAAATTAACTCCAATCATTTTATGGATAATGATTATTGGGAGCGGTTTGGTTGTGGCAAATAATTATTACAATCAGCCATTATTGTCATTAATCGCTAAAGATTTTAATGTTTCCGAAAGTAAAGTTTCTAATATTGCAATGTTAACACAAATTGGATACGCTTGTGGATTGTTGTTTATTATTCCTTTAGGAGATTTATTGAAACGAAAACGAATGATTTTAATCGATTTTGTTTTTGTAATTGTAGCTCTTTTGGGAATGTATTTTGCACCATCCGTAAGTTGGCTTTTTCCATTAAGTTTTCTAATCGGTTTTACCTCAGTTATTCCGCAAGTTTTTGTGCCAATGGCATCTGAATTAGCAGAACCTCAAAACAAAGCGCAAGCTGTGGGAATGGTTATGAGTGGTTTGCTTGTTGGTATTCTACTTTCTCGCGTTTTTAGTGGCTTTATTGGAGAATATTTAGGATGGAGAGAAGTTTATTTGATAGGTGCAGTTTTAATGTTTGTATTATGGATTTTCATCTATATATTTTTACCAGAAATACAACCAAATTTCAAAGGAACTTATGGTATTTTGATGAAATCGATTGTAGATTTAGTAAAAACTCAACCTCAATTAAGATTAGCTTCTTTTCGTGGTGCAACTGGTTTCGCAGCATTTAGTGCATTTTGGACAACATTGGTTTTTCATTTAGAAGAAGCACCATTTTTTGTTGGAAGCGATGTCGCTGGAGCATTTGGTTTAATTGGTGCAGTAGGTGCTTTAGCAGCAGCTTTGGTTGGTAGAGTTTCGAAAGTTTTATCGACCTCCAAAATAATCTTTTATTCCATTCTCATTATGTTAATTTCTTGGGGATTTTTCTATGAGTTTGGTTATACATATTGGGGGTTAATTGTTGGCGTAATTTTGATCGATTTAGGTTTACAAGCAATGCACGTTTCTAATCAAAATATTATTTTTGGATTAGATGCCAAAGCAGGAAATCGAGTGAATACAGTTTATATGACGAGTTATTTTATTGGTGGATCTTTAGGAACATTTATTGCAGCAAATGCGTGGGATAAATTTCAATGGAATGGAGTGGTTGCTGTTGGCGTTTTTTTTACTTTAATCTGTTTGATTTCTCATATTTTATTCAATAAAAATAATAAGTGATGAAAGATTTTTCTTATGAAATAACATATAAAACAGCGAGAAGTAGCGGTGCAGGAGGGCAAAATGTAAACAAGGTTGAAACGATGGTTTTAGCAAAATGGAACGTTGAAGTTTCCCAATTTTTTTCTGATGAAGAAAAAGCATTAATCACAGAAAAGCTAAAAAATAAGATTAATTCAGAAGGATTTTTACAAATCAATTCGCAAGAATCTCGCTCTCAATTGGACAATAAAGAATCTGCAACAAAGAAAATGTTAGAATTAGTTGAAAAAGCATTGATTATTCCAAAGTTTAGAAAAAAGACTAAACCTACTAAAGCTTCTCAGCAAAAAAGACTGAATCAAAAGAAACAACAAGCTGAGAAAAAAGATGGTCGTAGGTTTAAATTTTAGAACAATTATATACGATCAACTAAAAAAATTAATATACTACATTGTATTGCTATAATCATTACTATTTTAAAAATAAAAGACTTTTTTCTTGTTTTATGACGATAAATCTGCATTGACATAAGAGAACCAATTGTTCCACCAATCAAAGTCACAAAACAAAGTGCTAATTCAGATACACGTCTTTTACCAATAATTGAGTTTTTTTTATCTATTTTAAATAAAAAAAAAGAGAGAACGTTGATAAGGAGTAGAGTAAAAAATAAATATTTATCCATTCAGTGTGTGATTAAGTAGTAAAAATACTTATAATTAAGTAGATAAAAAATATTTTTCCTAGAAATCTATGTTGTTTATCTTTGTACTTCAAAATCATAAAAAATCTTCAAAAAATAAATTGTAAAATTCTAATTATAAAATAATTATGCAAGATTTAAAAGGGAAAAATGCTTTAGTCACAGGAGGTAGTAGAGGTTTAGGAAAAGCTGTTGCTTTGGCATTGGCTAAAGAAGGTGTTAATGTAGCTGTGACAGGACGAAATACAAAGACATTAGAAGAAACTGTAGAAGAGATCAAAAGTTTTGGAGTAAAAGCAGATTATTCAATTTTTAATGTAGCCGAAAAAGTTGAAGTGAAAATGCAACTTGAACGATTAATAGAGAATTTTGGAGCGTTTGATATTTTGATTAATAATGCTGGTATTGCGGCTTTCGGAAGTTTTTTGGAAATGCCAGAAAATGATTGGGAAGAGATTGTGCGTACCAATTTATTTGGACCATATTATGTTTCTAAAGCTGTAATTCCTTCGATGGTAGAGTTAGGAAGTGGTGATATTATCAATGTTTCGTCAACGGCGGGATTAAAAGGAAACGCAGTAACTTCTGCTTATTCAGCATCAAAAGCGGGATTGATAGGTTTATCAGAATCATTAATGTTCGAATTAAGAAAGAAAAACATTCGTGTAACGACCTTAACTCCAAGTACAATTGCATCTGAAATGTCAAAAGATGTATTAAAAATCACTGACGGAAATCCAGAAAAAGTGCTTCAACCAGAAGATTTTGCTCAATTAATTGTCGATTTATTAAAATTAGATAAGCGCGCAATGTTGGCATCAGCATCTTTATGGTCTACAAATCCTTAAAAATTGATTAATCATATTTATAAAATCCAATTTCTAAATGAAATTGGATTTTTTTGAAAAAACATTTTTCAGAATCATTTCTTATATCAACTTTGAATTAAAAACACTTTTTAATATGAGCATAAATAATCAGTTAGAAAGTTTAAAGGAAATCAAATCAATGATATAACGCACCTCCAAAAACATAAGTATTAGTGGATGAATTAATGTTTGGGTTTAGGTAGTGGAAATGATTTCTGCATTTATAGCTTATGTTTTGATTCTACAAGACGAACTTCAAGTAAATTATAGAGGAATATAGACACCTCATTTAATGAAAAATTTAGAAATTAAATTATTCACTTTAAGAATTGTAACTTTAATGTTTGCCTGTTTGGAGGTTTCTTTTTTATGATCAGAAAATCGACAAAAGATGGCGTTAAATTTATAAATCCATTTACAAAACGAAAGATTACTATTTATAAAATTTCAAATGAGTTGAGATTTGATGATATCGATGATTAAAACATTCATAATATATAGAGTTTAAATTTTTGATAAATATAAAAATTGTTATTCAAATCTGTCGAATTTATAAATTGGCTGTGTGATTATCGAATAATTCTACTAAGTTTAAGGCTTCAAAATGCAATTGTAGTAATTTGCGAACCGTTTTTTAAAACAGAAAGAATTATTAAATATATGAAAAGTAAAAAGTTAACCAATGTATTAACGCTTGGATTTGCGTTGTTTGCGATGTTTTTTGGCGCAGGAAATCTTCTTTTACCTCCTTTGATTGGATTAGAAGTGGGCTCAAGTTATTTCGTCGCGATGATTGCATTTGGGTTAACTGGTATTTTATTGCCATTTACTGGTATTTTATCTGTTGTTTTTTCGGGTGATAATTTTAATGATTTAGGGCATCGTGTGAACAAACATTTGGCGGCTATTTTAGGTACAATTATTATGATTTGTATCGGACCGTTAATTGCGATTCCTCGTACTGCCGCAACAACATTCGAAGTGGGATTAAAACCATTTTTTCCATCATTAGATCCGATGTGGGGATCGTTACTATTTTTTGCAGTAACACTTATTTTAGCGATTCGTCCCTCAAAAGTGGTAGACGTTATTGGAAATTATTTAACACCAGTATTATTGATTTTATTGACCTTATTAATAGTCATTGGAATTATATACCCAACCGCTGATTTCTTACCTTCAGACTTAACGATGATGCAATCTTTTTCGAAAGGTTTTATAGAAGGTTATCAAACATTAGACGTTTTGGCTTCTGTTATTTTTGCTGGAATTATTATTTCAGCAGCACGAGATAAAGGGTATACTGATACAAAAAGTAAATCTCAAATTGTAATTATATCAGGTTTATTGTCTACAACTTGTTTGTTATTTGTATATGGTGGATTGATTTATTTAGGTGCAACTTCAGGTATTACAAATCCAAAAATTCTTCGTCCTGAATTATTAATTGAAATTTCTCGAAATACATTAGGTCAATATGGAGTAATTGCAATTGCGTTATGTATGGCATTTGCTTGTCTTACCACAGCAATCGCATTAACATCTGCGGTAGGTACATTTTTCGGACGTTTAACAAACGGAAAAGTAAGTTATACCGTTTTAGTGGTTTTATGTACAGTAATTTCGTTTGGTTTATCGATAAAAGGAGTAGACGAAATTATTAATTATGCAATTAAACCATTAGCATTTGTCTATCCAATTACGATTACTTTAGTTGTTTATATTGTGTTGTTTGGCAAAGTTGTAAAAAGTAAAACGCCTTTCATTTGTGCAATAATTGCATCTACAGTAATTGCAGTTTTAGGTTTATTGAAATTATTAGGATATTTTGATGAAGATACAATTACAACTCTAAATAAAATTCCATTTTTCGAATATGATTTAGGTTGGATTGCTCCATCGATTATTGGATTTGGATTTGGTTTATTGATTGATAGATTAAGAAAATAAAAAAATCCTCGGAAGAATTTTCCGAGGATTTTAACCAATCAAAACTACTATAAAAACACTAATTGAATAATGATAATGTCTATCTTTTATTCTTTTACAAATTTCTTAAAGTTTTGACTTTAAATCTATTATTCTTAAATGATTTCTTTTATGTCTAGATAGAATTAATTTATAACTATTTATTTATGATGGTTATAGAGAATTTCAATCACATGATTTAAGATAAGTTTATGAATTTTTCGTATTTTGAAAAATCAAAAAAATAATCCAAAAAAATGATCGAAAATTGTTCGCGTTGTAACGAAACAATGGAGTGTAAGGTAGATGATATTTCGAATTGTGCTTGTACTACAATTGTTATAAAAGATGAAATAAAAGAGTTTTTGAAGAAAACGCATTACAAATGTTTGTGTAATTCTTGTATAGAAAAACTGAATTATTTTGTAGAATTAGATCAAGAATATCCACATCCAACAATGCCTTCGGAGTTTGTTCCTCATATACATTATTATATCGAAAATGGGTATTGGGTTTTTACAGAATTTTTCCATTATCAGAAAGGAAAATGTTGCCAAAATGGTTGCAGACATTGTGCTTATGGTTATAAGAAATAAAAAATGGTTCAACTTACATTGAACCACTAACCAACCTAAAAATACTATAAAAAAACTCTATTTGATTAAGGATATTCTTCTTCAGAAAATCAACTTCATTATCCTTAACAACTATGAATAAATTATTTATGGTACAAAGGTAGGTAGATTTCTTAATTTGATAAATAAATTTATATTTATTTTTTTATACTCAAATAGATAGAATTTATATTAATGTTAAGAAAATATTAAATTTACCTATTTATGAATATTTGCTAAAAAATCAATACTACATTTCCGAATGTTGTAATTCTAAGAAAAATATTGCATTATTTTTTTTGAAATTTTTTCAGCAGTTGTTTTATCTCCAGTTTCTTCCAAAGTTGTTACATAATCGTCTAAGAAACTTTTGATTTCTTGTTGATTAGAACCTTCAAAATTAGCTAAATAATCTTCGAAATCGATATTTCCTAAAACACGATAAAAGTAAGTTTTGGCTTCATCATATTTTTTCATGCTCACTAACAAAGGTGCAATACTATGACTAATATAAAACTCGTTTACAGCAGCTTGTTCAGTATTTTCTTCTTTTTTGAAATGTGCAGAATTTAAGTAACTATTATAAGCTTCCACAGCTTTTTCATTTTCACCTAAAACCTCATAACAACGTGCTTTGAAGAATTTAATTTCGTAAAATTCGTCTTCATTCAGTTTATTGAAAAATGTAATACTGTCTTTGGGATTTGAATAAAATTTTCGGTATCCAATAATAAAATCTTCTACAAATTCTGTATCCGTTTGTTCTATCGCGAAATTCAATAAGTTTTGAGATTGTTCTTCTGTTAATTGTCCAATAAAAGCTTCCCAATAATTCACCAAAGTATTGAAATCATACGCCAAATCTTCCACAAAAATTTGTGCAGCAATTCGTAGAAATTTATCACCCAATTGATCGATTATTTCATGGTCTTCATCAGAAAAATCAGTTGAATTATACAATAGATTTTCGATAATTTCTGACGCCTTATCTTCTGAATAATCATTATTTAATTGTTTCAAAGCATTGCTAACATTGAATTCCATTTGTGTAAATTTTAAATTAAAAATCAACACAAAGGTAACTGATTTACTGCAAAAAAAGCTTGAGAATTTCAAAAGTTAATCGTCAATTCTAATGAGAATTTAATGAATAGTTTTTTTGAGAAAGTAGAATTTTAGTTATCTTGTGGTAGTTTTTATTAGTTTATTTAAAATAAACGTTTTATGTTACGAATGTATTCGATAGTACTAATTATATGTGGTTTTTGTTTTACAAAAGCTCAAAATTTGAATGTTGGCGCTCAGTTTCCGATTAATAAAATTGAAAATATCAATCAATCTTCAAACTTTAAAATTATTGTATTTACGCCAAGTTTATACAAAACGAATCCGTATGCGAGCATGATGACAACTTCGCTGAACTATTATTTTGTGAAGAATTTGGCATTTTCGTCTCAAAATCCACTAAAAATTGATGTGATTTATATTGTAAATGAAGATAATAAATGGAGTAAAGAACCGCAGCAAACGTTTGTTTTTAATGAAACAACCAATCAAAATAAGTTGGATGGAACGAAGGTAATTTATGATGAAGTTGGAAAAATTTATAATGCAATTGGGTTGAAACCTTTTAAGCAAAATTCAATTTCGAGTATGATTCCAACGTCAAATTCTAACAATGTTTTAGTAGAAAGTTCGATTCTTTTTCTAGTGGATCAAAACAATAAAATTTTGATGCGAGATAATGATTATCGTGCGCAAGGCGAACATCTGAAACCTTTGGAAAGATTGATTAAAAGAACGTTTAAAATCGATAACATAGAAGTAAATATCACAGAAAATAAAACCTTGAAGGTTGGTGATAAAGCACCAGATTTTATTTTGAATGGACCGAATTATAAGACTAATTCGACAGATAAATTTTTGGATGATAAATCAACTTTTAAAGTTTTAACGTTTTATCCTGCGGCGTTTAGTGGACAAATTTTACCAGATTTTACGTCAATTGATACGAAAGCAGCAATGACTTGTGCTGCTCAAATTCAATTAATCGATCATAATCCATTGTTACAAAATGTAAAAAGTTACGCAGTTTCTAGTTCTACAAATCCGTTGTTAGAATTATGGAAATCAGCTTTGCGAACAAATAATATTACGTATTTGAATGATGAGAATTATGCAATTTCGTTGATGTATAATTCTTATAATCGTTTAGGTTACAATAATAGAGCAACTTATGTGATTGATAAAAATGGAATTATTGTGTATGCAAATCAAGATTTGACGTTTGAAGATGAAGCAAAATTTCCAACTATTTTAGAAAAAATCATTCTGAATAGTAAATAAATTATGAATCAAATTGTGTAATATCTTCAAATTTAGCCTCAATCAAATTTTTTAAATCTTCGGGATTTAGAATAATTTGTAAACCTCTTTTTCCTGCACTGATACAAATCTGATCTTGTAAAACAGCCAGTTCTTCTATGTAAGTAGGAAATTGCTTTTTCATTCCGATAGGTGAGCAACCGCCACGAATATAACCTGTAACATTGAGTAAATCTTTCAACGGAAGCATTTCGCAGTTTTTATTACCAGAAATTTTCGCAAATTTTTTCATATTAAGATGTGTGTTCGCAGGAATTACGGCAACTAAAAATGGTTCTATATTTCCTTTCAAAACCAAAGTTTTATAAATTCCTTCCGGATTTACGTTCAATGAATTTGCAACATGCAAAGCATCAATATGTTCTTCATCAACTTCATATTCGCGCAATTCGTACGAAATATTGTGTGTGTTTAAAATTCGTACTGCATTTGTTTTAGCAGTTTTATTGCTCATTCTATAATAATTTACACAAAGTTATTACGAAAAACTTTTATAAAGGATTTTTCTATAGAATTATTGACTAGGATAATTTTTTGGACGAAAATTTCTATTCTCAAAACTATTCTTACCTTTGCATAACGAATGAAGTTTTTGCAACACATATTACGTTTACCATTTTTTAGCACTTATTATCGTACAATATTTGCTCGGGTAGACTATGTGTATACTTCGTATTAATTTTGTATGTCAAAAATTTAATCATAATCTACAAGCCCGAGCAGTTTTGCTCGGGCTTTTTTTATTTAAAAAAAATCATGGAAAATTTAAAAAGTTTAAAGGAAAATGTAGCTATTTTTTTACCAGAAAATGGATTAGAAGAAAAATTAAAATTAGCTGAAAAAGAAAATAGACCATTACGAATCAAATTAGGTTTTGATCCTACCGCACCAGATTTACATCTTGGTCACGCCGTTGTATTGAAGAAATTGAAAGAATTTCAAGATTTGGGACATCAAATAGTTATTTTGGTTGGGAGTTTTACAGCTCAGATTGGAGATCCAACAGGAAAAAATAAAAGTCGTCAACCGCTGAATGCAAAACAAGTTCAGAACAATGCGGAAACCTACATTAATCAATTGTCAAAAATTATTGATGTGGATAAGGCTGAAATTGTGTTTAATTCAGACTGGTTAGATCATTTACCTTTTACGGATGTTATTAAGTTGTTGTCAAAAGTTACGGTTGCACAACTGATGCATCGAAATGATTTTAATAAACGCTTCACCGAAAATACGCCGATTGCAATGCATGAGTTGGTTTACCCGATTTTACAAGCATACGATACTGTTCAGATAAGTGCTGATATCGAAATGGGAGGAACGGATCAATTATTTAATTGTACAATGGGACGACAATTGCAAGAAAGCAATGGAGAAGTTGCTCAGATTGTAATGTGTATGCCACTTTTGAGAGGAACCGATGGAAAAGAAAAGATGAGTAAATCGTTGAATAATATTATTGGTTTGACGGACGAACCAAATGAAATGTTTGGGAAAACGATGTCTATTCCAGATGATTTATTAGAAGAATATATTGCGTTGGCAACGGATTTTTCTATTGAAGAAAAAATGAATTTGAATGAGCGATTAAAAACAGATAATCCAATGTTAATTAAGAAATTAGTTGCAAAAAATATTATTATTCAATACCATTCTGTAAATGAAGCTGAACAAGCAGAAGAATTTTTTAACAATCAATTTCAGAAAAGAAATGATGAAAATAGAGTTTTCGAAGTTGTTAAAATTAGTTCTTTAAACTTTGAGAATGATAAAATCACATTATTAGATGTTTGTCATCAATTAAAGAAAGATTTGTCGAGAAATGCAATCAGACGTTTGATAGAAAGCGGTGCAGTACAAATTAATGGAGAGAAAAACATGGATGCTTTTGGTGATTTTTTATTAAAAACCGAAAATAAAATTAAAATAGGAAAAAGAGATTTCTTCGAGTTGAAGTAGATAATAAAATGAAAAAAAGCCTCTTAAATAGAGGCTTTTCATTATAATTCTTTTTTCATTTCGTATTGTTTGTCGTACAATTCTAATCCCATCGATTGAATAAAATCATTTGTAGAGATTTCTCTTTCGTCAACATTAATCATTTTAATCTCTTTATTTTTCAAATCGCTGAAAAGGATGGAAGCTAAATAACGATTTCTATAATCGTGATGAACACCAAATTGATAAATACGTGTATTATTTTTGTTGATAATTTTGTAAGCAACTAAAATTCCATCTTCATAAATTCCATTTATTTGACAATCTTCGATGATATTTTTTACACTTTGAATATCATTTTTCCAAGTAGGTTTTATATCCCAAAAGTTTTCACTTGTAATCAAATCTAAATCACTAAATTCTATAATTTCATGTAATGGATTTACGACCAAAATAGGAATTCCTTTATAACTATTTAAAGTTCTTGTTTTTTCAAAACCACAAGCTTCATAAGCGTTAATAGCAAAATCATTTTTAGTATTTACCTCTAAAAATATATTTTTCACTTGTTGTTCTTTCAATTTTGGAAAACTAAAATCTAACATTTGTTGTGTGATTTTTTTTCCACGATGTTCAGGACAAACGCCCGTTCCACCAATATAAGCTGTTTTTACTTCGTTATAATTTCTAATTCCATAAAGTAAAAAGCCAACTAATTTTCCATCAATACTAGCACCTACAGAATAATCTAGATTGATATCTTCCATTTTTAATTTTCCCTGAAATTGTTCAGTTGAAAGATTGATAGAAACGTAATAATTTTGATAAGAAAGATTATATAAGGCTGATAATTCTTCCAAATCAACATGATTTAATGAGTGTATTTCAATGTTTGTTTGCATAGCTGTAATTTGCAAAGCAAAAATAGCCCCAACATTTAAGTTTTTTCTAAAAAAAATCTTAAAAAATTAGTAAAGATTGAATTTTATTTGAACTATGTAATCCGAATTTGATAAAAATATAATTTATTTAATAATATTGACTGAATAATTATACATAAATTTTAAAAATAGTGTAGAGGATGGTAAATAGAATTAAAAAAACTTCTTTTTTTTATGATTTAACATAAGCTTATTATTGATTATGCTGAAGAAAATTCTGTAATCAATAAATTTGCATACATTTTTAAAACTAAAACTACGAGAGAAGTCTAACTTTCTCCTCATTTGTTGAAACAATTATTCTTCTCTCGATTTTTTTTGAAAAATACTCCTCGAAGAATTCAAGTAAAGTGTATTTGTTACACTAATTAAAATACCAAATTCTCAAAATTTCTTTCCAAAACTTATTTCAAAATATCTATTTCTCAAAAAATATTTAAACATATGATGAATTTAATAAAGCTTTGAAAAATTATTTAAAAATGATTAACGAACATTTGTTAGTTTTTTTCTTTTGATTATTTTAGTCGTTCAAATTATCACAAAAAAAATGAGTAAAAATTTAACAAAATTGGCTTGTCTAGCTATATTTTGCAGCTATAGCTATGTCTCTGCTCAACAGAAAACGACAGATAGTGTGGTTGTAGAAAAAGTAGAATTAATACAACCAAGAGAAAACAAAGACAAAGTTGATGTGCAGTTTTATGGATTTATCAGGAATGATATTTTTATGGATACGCGTCAAATGATTGGAGCAGGAGAGGCTTTGGTTCCGCTTTATCCAAAAGATCGTTTATCGGATGTAAACGGTGCTGATATCAATGCAGCTTCGAAATTTCACATGTTGTCAATCGTCTCGAGAGCTGGCGTTAATTTGAAAGGTCCAGAATTACTTGGGGCTAAAACTTCTGGTATTTTAGAAGGAGATTTTTTTGGAGCAACAGAAGGAGGAATCAACGAGTTTCGTTTGCGTCATGCATATGTGATGTTGGATTGGGAGAAAACGCAATTAGGGTTTGGACAATATTGGCATCCTTTTGTAGTTTTAGAAGCTTTACCAAATGTTGCAAATTATGGAACTGGTGCGCCTGTTTATGCTTTGAATCGTAATCCTCAAGTTCGTTTAACGCATAAATTCACAGACAAATTTAAAGTTATTGCTGCTTTACATTCTCAACGAGATTTTACTCCAAATACAGAGCCCTTTCGAAATAGTGGAATGCCAGCAGCTCATCTTCAATTTCAATATAAATCACAAGTTTTTACTGCCGGAATTGGTGCGCAATATGAAAATTTGAAGCCAAAATTATCTTCAGGAAATCCTCCTATTAAGTCTAATGAACGAGTTGAAAATGTTTCGTTTATGGCTTATTCTAAGTTAAATACAAAACCTTTACAAGTAACTGTCGCTGGGTATTTGATGCAAGATGCGTCGTCTTTTGTACAACTTGGTGGAATTGTAGGATACCAAACAAGTCCGACAGCTGTTGAAACATATAAACCAATGAATACGCATAGTATGTGGATTGATTTGCAACAAAACTCAACAGGTAAATTTTCGTTCGGATTATTTGCAGGTTATGTTAGAAATAACGGTGTGAAAAATCCTGTAGAAGGAGCAATTGCATCAACATCTTATGGTGTAACGACAAATTGGGGCGCAATTTCGGCAACTCCAGGTACACGCACTGTAAATTATTTGTACAAAGTAGTTCCTCGTTTAGATCTTACCTTAAGCAAAGCCTTAAAATTTAGATTAGAATATGATCGAAGCACAGCGCAATGGGCAGATGCGACGATAAAAGGTACGGGAACCGAAAATAAATATTTAGCAAATAACAATAGATTTCAACTGACAACATTATTTAACTTCTAATATTACACAAAAAACATGAGTACAAATACTTTAGATACTTCGTAAACAGTAGCGAAGAAGGATAATATTTTCCAAATTATTTTAGCATCATCTGTCGGAACCTTAATCGAATGGTACGATATGTTCTTGGCAATCATCTTGGCTAGTGTATTATCGACACAATTATTTCCTAACGATGGTTCGTCACATTTCTTAGAAACACTTGCCGTAGTGGTTTCATCATTTATGTTCCGTCCGATTGGATCATTAATTTTTGGAAGTATTGGGGATCGTATTGGTAGAAAATATTCATTCTTAGTTTCTTTAATTATGATGGGAGCAGCAACATTCTTGATTGGTTGTATTCCAACTTTTGATAGTGTAGGTTGGTTTGCTCCTGTTTTATTATTGTTTTGCCGCATTATGCAAGGACTTGCAATTAGTGGAGAATATGCAGGTGCGGTAATTTATGTCGCAGAACATGCGCCAGCAGAGAAGCGAGGATTTTATACAGGATTTATTCAAGCAACTGTTCCAATTGGATTATTATTATGTTTATCAGTTGTTTTCTTAACACAATCATTTTTATCAGAAGAGGCTTTTGCAAGTTTCGGATGGAGAATTCCATTTTTATTTAGTGGAATATTAGTGATTTTGAGTTACTTTATTCGTCAACGTTTACATGAAAGTCCAATTTTCGAACAATTAAAAAAAGAAGGAAAAACGTCTAAAACACCAATTAAAGATGCTTTTACAACGCCAGGAAATGTAAAATTGATGTTGAAAGCAATTTTTGGAGGAAATGCTGCTCAAAGTACAATTATGCAAACAACATTATTCGTAACTCTTTTCTTTTTACAAAGAGCGGTTAATTTACCTTACGAAACAGTTTTAATTGTTGTTTTATGTTCTACATTATTTAGTTCATTTTTCTATCAATGGTTTGGAGCATTAAGTGATAAAATCGGGCGTAAACCTGTTATGTTAGGAGGAATGATTTGTAGTTTTATCTTAATTCCATTATCATTTTTCTTGTACATGAAATTAGGAAATCCAGAAGGATTGAAAGAAGTTCATGATATTTCGAATTTAACGCTTGTCGGAATTGTTATTGTAAGTTTAATTACTTCAATTGCTGGTGCAGCAACTTACGGACCGCTTGGTGCATTTATGTTAGAAATTTTCCCAACTAAAATTCGTTACACAAGTATGGGATTTGCTCAAAATATGGGGAATGGATTTATTGGTGGAGCAACGACTTTTGTAACGGAATTAATCAAAAGTACGATTATCGTTTCGGCTGCTATGTCACCATATATAGGATTAGCTTATCCATTGATATTAATCTTTATTGCGATTTTAGTGAATTACTTTACAATTCCAGAAACGTACAAAACAGATTTAACAGAAGATAATTAAATCAATATTAGATAAAATGTAAAAATCCTTCAAGTATTCTTGAAGGATTTTTTTTGAAGAATTAATTAAATTTCAAGGCGTAAAAAAAATCCACTCAAACGAGTGGATTTTTTATTGTATCAGAAATATTATTTTTTCTTTTTTGTATCAACTGCTCCTGATAATTCAGATCCAGCTTTAAATTTAGCTACTGTTTTAGCAGCAATTTTAATTTCTTTTTTAGTTTGTGGGTTGATACCTGTTCTTGCAGCTCTCTCAGATGTTGAGAAAGTACCGAATCCTACTAAAGCAACTTTGTCTCCTTTTGCTAAAGCTTTAGTTACATTTTCTGTAAATGAGTTTAAGGCTTTTTTAGCAGCTTCTTTAGAAATTCCAGCGTCAGCTGCAATTGCATCGATAAGTTCTGATTTGTTCATAGTTGTAACTTTTTAAATTAATTTATACACAAATATACTCTTTCCCTTTATTTGTGCAAGTTTCAACGCAATAAATTTCAATAAAAATGCAAAATTTTATGAAATCGGTGTCAAAAATCAGTAAATAAGTACTTATTTTACGAATAAGGTATCCTCGTTTTGATGTCCATTGATGAAATCTTTGGCTGTCATACGGCGCTTTCCTTCGGGTTGAAGTTCTAAAATTTCGTAAACTCCTTGAGGTAGATTGATATAAAGGTTATTTTTTTGTAAAATTAATTGATAATCTTCTCCATCTACAACAATATCCGTTTTTAGACCAGCATATATTTTTAACGATTTGTAATTTTCGCCATTTCCAAAAGTTGTCCACGCACATGGATAAGGAGAAAGTCCTCTAATTTTGTTGTGAATAGCAGTAATTGAATCGTTCCAATCTATTTTACAATCTTCTTTAAAGATTTTTGGAGCATGTTTCAATTCTATTGTTTCGTCTTGTGGATGCGGTTTTAATGAATCATTTTCTAAACCATCCAACGTTTTCACAACTAATTTTGCACCGATATGCATCAATTCATCATGAATTTTTCCAACATTATCATTTTCTCCAATTTCTACTTTATCAGAAATTAAGATATTTCCAGTATCAATTTTTTCATCAATTAAGAAAGTTGTTACTCCAGTTTCTTGATCGCCATTCATCACAGCCCAATTGATAGGAGCTGCACCACGATATTGCGGAAGAAGTGATCCATGAAGATTAAAAGTTCCTTTCGACGGAATTGACCAAACAACTTGTGGCAACATACGAAAAGCTACAACAACAAAAACATCAGCATTCCAGCTTTTTAATGTTTCGATAAAAGCTTCGTCTCGTAATTTTTCTGGTTGAGCCAAAGGCAAATTATGTTCAACTGCATATTTTTTGACATCAGAAATATTCATTTTTTGTCCTCTACCAGACGGTTTATCTGGAACAGTAACAACTCCAACTATTTCGTGATGACTATTTGTATTGATTTCATTCAAAGATGTCGCCGCAAATTCGGGCGTACCCATAAAGACTACTCGCATTTTTATTCTATTAGTTTATAAGAATCGAATCCAATTGGTTGAACTCGCATTTCGTCTATCAAATATTGCAATTCTTCGACGATTTTATCTTTTGGCGAATTTATGAATTTTGAAAGAATTTCGGCTTGCGTTTTTGTACCTTCTTTCAAATATTCAATCAAATCAGATGAATTAAAGCTTTCATTTTGTTTTTTGGATTGACAAACATCACATTTACCACAATTTTGATCAGATTTTTGATTAAAATAGCCAAATAACAAACGTTCTCTACAAATAGTATTTTGTTCGGCATAATAAGCCATTGCTTGCAAACGTTTCCAATTATTCACTTGAATTGATTCGAAATCTTTCCATAATTTATTTTTAAACGCATTCGAATCGCGTGGAACAAGAAATCTAAATCGTGCTAAAAATCGATCTGAATAATCTATCGAACCATTTTTTGCATATTCGTGTAAGATATTTCTAATGTCGCCAATACTCATGTGCAATTCGAACGCCATTTTACTCTCAGAAATTTCTCTATTATAAGTATAAATTCCAGGATAATGACGTTGTAAATAATCAAAAATTCGGTTTTCATTCAAGTTAATCGAATGTGGTGAAGCCAAAATTTGAATGCTACTATTTTGTGAATAATTTTTTTGCTGAATGATTTCTTTCGTATTGAGAAATTCTAAAAATTGAAGAACCATTTTAAGATTTAAACCAAATTTTTCGGCAAATTTTGGAAGATCCAATTGATAATTCATTTCCGTTAATTCGCCTTCCGCTAATTGCAATTGACTAAACAAACAATTCCCAATTTTGATAAAATCTTGTTGCGAAGGTAAATTCGCTTTGAAAATATTTTCTGCTTGAATTCGATCATCAGGATTGTACAAATAAATTCCATGCGATTCCTGTTCATCACGTCCAGCGCGCCCAACTTCTTGATAATACGCTTCTATTCCTTGCGGCAAATCGATATGAAAAACGGTACGAACATTTGGTTTGTCGATTCCCATTCCAAACGCATTTGTCGAAACCATAATTCTCGAATTACTCAACATCCAATCTTGCTGCTTTTGCTCTTTTTCGTCTTTTGTTAATTTGGCGTGAAAAAAATCGGAATCAAAACCATTTTGACTTAAAAAACTTGCAATTTCGTAGGTTAATTTTCGATTTCGAACAAAAATAATACTCGAACCAGGATATTTTTTTAAATAATAAATCAAATCATTTTTCTTGTCAGCAGAAAGGAAAACATTGTACGAAAGGTTTTCTCTTTTTAAAGAAGATTTGAAAACTTCAGGATTATTTAGCTCTAATTTTTCAACAATTTCTTGCTGAATTTTCTCTGTCGCTGTTGCAGTCAAAGCTAAGATTGGAACTTTAGGAAGAATAGTTTTTAATCTTGAAATTCGATGATATGCAGGTCGAAAATCATGTCCCCATTCAGAAACGCAATGTGCTTCGTCAACAGCTAGCAAACTAATATTGATTTGTTTCAATCGCTCGACAAAAATTCTACTTTGCAAACGCTCTGGCGAAACATATAATAATTTGATTTTGTTGTTTTGACAATCGTCCAAAATTTTTCCAATCGTATTTTGGTCAATTTCATTGGTAATATATGCCGTCAAAATTCCTTTGGATTGTAAATTCTGAACTTGATCTTTCATCAACGCAATAAGCGGCGAAATGACCAATGTTAATCCATCAAAAATAATCGCAGGAACTTGATAACAGATAGATTTTCCGCCACCAGTCGGCAAAATTGCTAATGTATCTTTCCCTTCCAAAACACTTGCGATGATTTCCTCTTGCGGCGTTTTGAAAGAAGAATAATTCCAATACTTAAAAAGAATTTCTTTTGGTGTCAAATTACAAAGCTTTGTTGTAAATTTAAGTAAAATAGTGTTATTCTTCAAAAATTATATATTTAAAACCTATGAAGTCAAAAAATCTAATTTTATTTATATTGTTGATGGTTTCATCATTGATTTTTGCACAAGAAAAAATTAATAATATTGAACTTTCTATTGGAAATTCAAAAGATTTTTTTGAGAATGTTTATGTAAAAGACCTTGAATCTCAACAAAGAAAAATGCTTAAAGATGGATTTTATATTCTTGAAAATTCTTTTCAGAAAGGAAAATTTGAAATAAAAAATGAATTAATTAATGGAGATATTGTTTTGTATGAAGGAGAAAGTTATAGAAAAGAGTATGCGATTCAGAATTCTAAAATTATAACATTAAAAATATATCATAATGATTTGTTAGAAACTGATACATTTAGAGCAAATGATAAATTAAATTTCAAGAGTTATAATGATCAAAATAGACTTACCAATGAAGGTTTTGTTTCTTTGAATCGCCAAGCGCATTATAAAAAAGGAATTACAAAATCGTATTATAAAAGTGGAGTATTAGCTTCTGTGGAGAATTCAATTTTAGGAATAAATACGATATACTATGAAAATGGAAGTTTATGGTAAAAGTTATGAGAAATATAATGAAGATGGAACTTTAGAAACAAAACAATATAGGAAAGAAGGTGTTTTTTATATTGAGAATTATTACAAAGGAAAACTATCGTCTAAACAATATGAAACGAAAGATAAGGAAGAGATAACGCTTGTTTATGATCATGATAAGTTTATAAGAAAAGAAGTAATTAAGAATATTGATGGCGAAAAATATCTTTATAAATATTCGCCAAATGGAGAATTTATTGAAAAAGAGAAATATTATGCACCAGGAAAAGTAATTTCACCTTAGTCGATTATACCTTTTCTATATTTTACAAAAAGTGAAATTTCGTTTACTAATAAAACAATATTAAATCCTAAAAATAAAAGAATCTCCGAACTCATATTGAAGTAAGCTACTCGATCTTGCAAAATCATAAAAGGAACTGCAATTGCGGCTGATAAAAAAATACTGAAAAAAGCAGATTGAATAAGTGTTGCAATGCGAATCATATTTCGTTTTGCTACTTGTGATGGATTAATTATCAGAATAATGGAATTGAAAAAGATAAATGCAATAATTCCTCTATTTATCGATAGAAATGATGATGAATCAAATGATTGAAAGATTGATTTTAAGCTGAAATAAATTCCTTTATCGTAACAAAATTTACAGAAAATAAAGAATGAAATTAGCGTAATGCTTATCGTAATTGCCTTATTAATTCTGCTTTCTTTGGATGTTGCAACTAATCTTTTTCCAGTGAAAATGGAAGGGATATAGTTTTTGTTTCCGTCTAAATAATTGTACAACAAAATAATAATGGAAAATCCTGTAAATATAAAAAGTGATAATAGTTGTAAAGGTAGTATCTTACTAACTGT
>NZ_DJBB01000038.1:0-6736 GCF_002429865.1 Empedobacter sp. UBA5987 | reverse complement strand
AAATTACTAATGTTAGTTTTAATACAAATGTTCAATTTTAGCGATAATGTTTAAAGATGCTATTCGTGAAGAAATCATCACTTTAAATACTTATCCATTTGCGAGTGTAAGAATCAAAAAAGACAAGAGTACAAGACTGTTTTTAAACAAAGAACAAATCGAGCAGCTAAAAAACCACAAGAGTTCATTTGGTCAAACAGATACCTACTTCAGAGATATGTTTATTTTTAGTTGTTATGCCGGAGGATTACGTTTTAGTTATGTCGTTACCTTACAATGGAAAAACTACGATGAAAACGAACAACGTATCAGATTAAACATTCGTAAAACAAAACGTTCACATCAATTCAAAGTAGGTCAATCTGCTTTAGAGATATTAAACAAATACAAAAAAGAAACTTCCGAACCAGATGATTTTGTATTTCCAATCATTTCAGAAGCTAATTTCTTCGAACAATCCAACGAATACCAACTAAAAGTAATTGGTAGCAAAAATGTATTATGTGGTCAGAAATTGCGTAGAATCGGTAAAGAATTAGAATTTCCGTTCTCGTTATCATTTCATTTAAACCGACATACATTTGCAACACAAGCCTTAGCTAACGGTATGCGTATTGAGTATGTTTCTAAACTTTTAGATCACTCCGATATCGGAACAACTCAAATCTACGCTAAAATTGTAAACGAAGAATTGGATAAAGCTGTAGAGCAATTTATTGAATAATAGATAATTATTTTAGAATAATGTATAAAAATAGATTTTCCAAATCAAAATATTGTACATATATTTGTACACAATAAAATACAAGATTATGATTATAGCAAGTGTTTCAGATTTCAGAAAAAATATTAAATCTTATTTAGATAGTGTTTCAAAAAATTTTGAAACCTTAATCATCAACAGAGGGAAAGATTCTGGTATTATTGTAATGTCTTTAGAAGAATACAATTCATTAATGGCTACAAATCATGAATTATCTTCACGAATCAACGAATCAAGATTAGATGCTGCCATCGAAAAGTTAAAAAGCAATCAATCTTTTGAAAGAGAATTAATCGAGGAATAGATGAAATATATTTTCGTAGATGAGTCTTGGGAAGATTATTTATTTTGGCAAAAAACCGATAAGAAAAAAGTAAAACGTATCAATGATTTATTAAAAGATATTTCACGTACACCTTTTACTGGTATTGGGAAACCAGAGCCATTAAAACATAAATATTCAGGGTTTTGGTCACGTAGAATAGATGAAGAGCATCGTTTAATTTACAAGTACGAAGACGGTCAGATATTAATAGCAAAGTGCCGTTTCCATTACGATTAAATAATTCATTTTTAAGATATAAATAAGATAGAATTCTGTTGGGATGTAAAACTTAACAGAATTTTTTTTATGCAAAAAATCGTCAACGAGGAATTAGATAAAGCAGTAGAGCAGTATATTGAATAATTAATATTAAATAATTTTAGTATTTATAAAACATATCGTAATATTGCAATGATAATAAATCATTAATGGGAACAACTAAATCGGAAATATTTACAGACGAACAAAATAAACTAGCTACTTTATTCAAAGTATTAGGACATCCTGCTCGTGTGGCTATTATTCAACATATTATCAAGCAAAATGCGTGTATCTGTACAGATTTGGTGGATGAATTAGGTTTAGCACAAGCCACTATTTCTCAACATTTAAAAGAATTAAAAAGTATAGGAATTATTCAAGGTTCCATCGAAGGAAAATCGGTTTGTTATTGTATTGATCAAAAGGTTTGGGCTGCAATTCAAAATGAGTTTTCTAACTTTTTCAATCAAAATGTAAAAGTAAATCAATGCTGTTAAGGCATTTTTTTGAAATAAATCATCGTAATATTACGATTAATAAATAATAATATAAGAATATGAAACTGTCAAGAATTAAAGAAATCTTACCAACATTAGAAAATGTTGAATTTCAATTAGAGGATGGTACTTTCGTGCCAGAGCATTTCCACGTTACAGAAGTGGGAGAAATCACAAAGAAATTTATTGATTGTGGTGGTGTCATCAGAAACGAAAAAGTAGTAAACTTTCAACTATGGAATGCAGACGATTACGAACATCGTTTAAAACCAGGTAAATTATTAAACATTATTCGCTTATCCGAAAACAAATTAGGGATTGAAGATTCAGAGATTGAAGTTGAATATCAGTCGACTACAATTGGTAAATATGATTTAGAGTTTAATGGAAAACATTTCATTTTAAAAAATAAAAAAACAGCTTGTTTAGCCGAAGATGCTTGTGGTATTCCTTCAGAAAAACCAAAAGTGAAATTGTCAGAAATCCAATCATCTTCTTGTACACCAAATTCGGGGTGTTGCTAAATATTGTAACCATAAATATTATAACAATTACCAATGATAATTTTTTAGGAGTTGTAAAAATCGATAAACAAGGATTATCAAACAGTAAACGGTATTAATATAGATAAGAATTTATAGAAACGTAAAAGTATTAATTTGTGAATGCATAAATCAGATAAAAACAATTCAATGGATGAAATATTTGATGTTATAGTTATTGGAGGCGGGCAAAGTGCATTAGCTTGTGGATATTATCTAAGACGTGCAAAACTGAAGTATATTATTTTGGATAAGCAAAATACTTCAGGCGGGGCTTGGCTCCATACTTGGGATAGTTTAACCCTATTTTCTCCAGCAAATTATAGCTCGTTACCTGGATTGATAATGCCAAATTCTGAAAATAAATTCCCTACAAAAAAAGAGGTTATACATTATTTAGGACAATACGAGCAATATTATCAACTTAATGTGAAAAGAAATAGTGAAGTTGTTGAAATTAAAAAAAATGGAGATTTTTTTCAAGTTCACACGCAAGAAAGTTTTTTTAAAACCAAAACAGTTATTTCTGCTACAGGAACGTGGGGAAATCCTTTCATTCCGAATTTAAAGGGAATAGAAAATTACAAAGGTGTTCAAATACATTCAAGTAAATATAAAAACCCCGAAGATTTTAATGGTTTAAAAACATTGGTTGTTGGAGAAGGTAATTCTGGTGCTCAAATTGTTGCTGAAGTATCAAAAAATACGACAGTAAAATGGTCAACAAAAAAAACACCTGAATTTCTACCCGATGAAGTGGACGGCTATTATCTGTTTAAAATTGCCAACGCAAGATATAAAGCAGAATTAGAAGGAAAAACATTTGATGCATCAAATTACAATTTAGCCAGTATTGTTATGGTTCCACCTGTAAAAGAAGCTCGTGAAAGAGGAGTGTTAATTTCTAGTGGTACATTCCGTGAGTTTTACGACAAAGGAGTAATTTGGGATAACGGCGAACAAGAAGATTTTGATGCAATTATTTGGTGTACAGGCTTCGGTTACGATACTACATTCCTAAAATCACTAATACAACTAGATGAAAAAGGTATTGCAAAAACCAATGAAACTAAGTCTTTAGATATTGAAGGTTTATGGTTTGTAGGCTATGGTAATTGGACAGGTTATGCATCTGCAACTTTAATTGGGGTAAACAGAACCGCAAAACAAACAATTTTAGAAATTCAAGATTTTTTATCTAAACACTTAAAAATTAATTAAAAATATGTACTCAACAATATTAAAAACTGTAGAGCAATTTCATTTTGAAAATATCAGTAATGATCGCAAAAACATTTTACAACCTTTAATAGATTACATTCAAGGAAAGGTAAATAGTAAAAAACCGGTAAACCTTAATTTTATTTGTACACACAATTCTCGAAGAAGTCATTTATCACAGGTTTGGGCGCAAACTTCAGCATCATTCTATAATATAGATAATGTACACTGTTATTCAGGTGGTACACAAGAAACAGCTTTGTTTCCTAAAGTAGCAGAAACATTAGAAAATCAAGGCTTACAAATTCTAAAAATTGCAGATAGTATAAATCCTATTTACGCCATAAAATTTGATGAAAATTGTTTACCAATTATCGGTTTTTCTAAGAAATATAATGATGCTTTCAATCCTATTTCAAATTTCGCAGCGATTCTAACTTGTTCCCAAGCAGATGAAGGTTGCCCTTTTATTTCCGGTGCTGAAAAGCGAATTCCCATTACTTACGAAGATCCTAAAATATCGGATGGTACAGCCGAACAAACCGAAGTTTACAAACAACGAAGTACCGAAATAGCAACCGAAATGATGTACATATTTTCACAAATCACTAAATAAACGATGCAATCAAAACTAAAATTCCTTGATAGATACCTAACCTTATGGATATTTTTTGCAATGATAGCAGGGGTAACGATTGGATATGTATTTCCTAATATGCCTTTTTGGGTTGAAAGTTTAAGTGTGGGTACAACTAATATTCCTTTGGCATTAGGTTTAATTATTATGATGTTTCCACCTTTAGCCAAAGTAGATTATGCTTTATTACCAAAAGCACTCAAAAACAAAAAAGTAATTGGTATATCCTTAATCCTAAACTGGATAATTGGTACAGTTTTAATGTTTGGTTTGGCAGTTCTATTTCTTCATGACGAACCGGATTATATGTCTGGATTAATACTAATTGGTTTAGCTCGATGTATTGCAATGGTGATCGTTTGGAGCGATTTAGCGAAGGCTAATAGAGAATACACAGCGATGTTAGTCGCATTGAATAGTATTTTCCAAGTCTTAAGTTACAGTTTTTTAGTTTGGTTATTCATTAACATATTACCAAGTAAATTAGGCTTAGCTAATTTTAATGTTTCGGTTTCAATGATAGAAGTAACCCAAAGTGTATTGATCTATTTAGGTATCCCATTTTTAATAGGTTTTATCACGAGATACACGCTAATTAAAAAGAAAGGTATAGAATGGTACAATCGTGTATTCGTACCCAAAATTTCTCCCATAACACTCTATGCATTATTATTTACTATTGTGGTAATGTTTAGTTTAAAAGGAGATAAAATACTTGAATTACCTTTAGACGTAATCAAAGTAGCAATCCCATTAGTGATCTATTTTGCACTGATGTTCTTCATCAGTTTCTTTATCAATAAAGCAATGAAGGTTCCTTATGATAAAAATGCATCTATTTCATTTACAGCAACAGGTAATAACTTCGAATTGGCCATTGCAGTTTCTATTGCGATATTTGGTATTCACTCGCCACAAGCTTTTGTAGGAGTTATTGGTCCGTTAGTCGAAGTTCCTGTATTAATCCTTTTAGTAAAAGCTAGTTTGTGGTTGAAAAGCATATATTATAAAGAATAGAGCAATACATCGAATAAGGAAGTTTTAAATATCTTTAACGACACATTTTATCTTTGTAATGTATTAATTTACTTCAAATTACACTATAAAAGGTTAATTGCTAAAACTTAATTTATGATGAAGTATTTGATAAAAGAAACTGTACAATTCAAAGAGTTTACACAAGTTGCTTTACACAATGTAAAGTCAGAAGAATTTGATATTATAGAGGTTCAACCTCTTACAAATGACGGGTATTGTCAAGCATTAATTGACAAAATATTTGAGATTTCTCATTCTGAAATTGCTGATTTTATCAAACATCAACTTTTATATGCAAAAGATAAGCTACATTGGATTAATAAGTTTGAAAAGTTAGTTTCAGTAAATGAATTTCTGTTTGAAAAAGGAAGAAATAAAACTCGTTTAATGAAAATTTATACTTCATAAGAAATAATTCGATTAGGTTTATATAAACCAATAGAGATTAAAGACGAAGAAAGACCTGCACCAAGATACATCAATGCAGATTCAGAAGAACGATATTTTTCTTTTTATAAAACGCAGAAAAATTTGGAACAGATGGAGGATTATTGCGATCAGATCTTTTTCTTAACTGATGAGAAATACGAATACGAACAAGCTAACATTCATTTTATCAATCCAAAGCTTCCAGAATATTCAGTGCAATGCAACAAAAAAATTGACCACTTACAACACATCAGAACATTAACGGAAGAATTACAAGTGGTTAAAGAAGAAAAATGCAATTACAACAAACTACAATTCAATGGAAACGTCAATCAGTTGGTAGACATATTTTACCAATTAAACAGAGAGTTGTTTATTAATGGTAAAAATTATTTAGATGGAAATGTAAACGAGATTTCTAAAATGATTGTTTATTCTTTTGTAGACAAAGACGGAAATAAAGTAAGTATTGAAACGGTCAAAACCATACTCACACCATCACGAGAAGAAAAACGACCGAATAACGCAAAACGAATTGATGTAGATAAATTACTATAATATTCGCAATCCTAACTATCCCAGTTAGGATTTTTTTTTGGTCATAAAAGTCCTGTTCATACGTTCAACCTCAAAAATCAAAAGTCTTTATCTATCAGCCATTCAAAAAGATATGGTCCTGACAAGACCATTTCAGGACTAACGGACTTTTTTTTCTGTACTTCATTTGTTCCATAATCTTAAACAAATTAGAAAATGGAAGCAATCATTTTAACAAAGGATCAATACGATGCGATCGTATTCCAATTAGAGGAAATCACTAAAAAATTAAACAAAGCATTAGCAGCTAAACAAGAAACATTTATGGATAACCAAGAGTTTCTAATGCTAATGAAAATCTCAAAACGAACTGCTCAAACGTGGAGAAATGAAGGAAAGGTTTCATTCTGTCAAGTAGGCAACAAAATCTACTACAAAATGTCTGATGTCGAAAAGTTATTGAACGAACACTACAACAAATCATTC
>NZ_DJBB01000011.1:0-22720 GCF_002429865.1 Empedobacter sp. UBA5987 | reverse complement strand
ACACACTTGATAGGATAGTGTCATTGTAAAGCTAAATCTTGCTCAATCAATTTATAATTTAAATCAGATTCATAAACTTCATTTGGAACAAAAATATAAATTCCAATCATCGCAACGACATAGAGTTGATAAGCAATTCCCCAAGCAGGATTTAGGTAAAAAGGCTGATTATAATCTTGGACAATTTCACTGTAACTTTTTTTGTGTTTGAAACTGTTTGATTCTTCATCAAAATTGGTAGAATTTTGAAAAATTATACCAGTAACTGCAATAAAGAATATTGAAGCTATTGCTCCAAAAAATACAAAAGCTGTGAGTTGATCGTCGCAAAAATAATCTGTAATACTTATTAATAGAGGAGTTATAAGGAATAAAATCCATTTTGGACGAAGGTTTACTTGCCAAATTTCTTTGAGAATAATTGTTTGAAATCCCGCAATTGCTAATCCAAAGATTAAGAAAATAAAGGTCATAGAGTAGGTTTGGTTAAAAATACAAAAAGCCAACAAATTTGTTGACTTTTTGGTTTGAAATTTATTCTGTAATCCCTTCTAACATAAATAAGAAAGCATCTTCTTTCGCATCTTCTTTCAACGATTCGAATCGACCAGAAGCACCACCGTGACCTGTGTCCATATTTGTATCTAAAAGTAGAATATTATTATCTGTTTTTAAATCTCTTAATTTCGCCACCCATTTTGCAGGTTCCCAATATTGTACTTGAGAATCGTGCAAACCTGTCGAAACATAAAGGTTTGGATAAGCTTTTGCTTCCACATTATCGTAAGGCGAATACGATTTCATGTAATCGTAATATTCTTTTTCGTTCGGATTTCCCCATTCATCATATTCCCCTGTTGTTAGTGGAATAGAATCGTCTAACATTGTTGTGACAACGTCCACAAAAGGAACTTGCGCAATTACTCCATTGAATAATGTTGGCTCGTAATTAATAACAGCCCCCATCAACAATCCGCCAGCAGAACCACCCATTGCATATAGATGTTTTGATGAAGTGTAATTCTGTTGAATCAAATATTTTGCTGCATCAATATAATCGAAAAATGTATTTTTCTTTTCTAACATTTTTCCATCTTCGTACCATTCGCGACCAAGATATTGACCACCACGAATATGTGCGATTGCATAAATAAAACCTCTGTCCAAAAGACTTAATCGAACCGAACTAAAATAAGGCTCTATCGTGTAACCATACGAACCATAAGCGTAAAGTAGGAGAGGAGTTTCGGCAGAAAGAGGTGTATCTTTTCGACGAACCAATGAGATTGGAACCATTTCTCCGTCTCGTGCTTCAGCCCAAATTCGTTCAGAAATATAATTTTCTTTGTCAAAATCACCTATAACAACTTGTTCTTTTTTGATTTCGAATGTTTTATCATTCATGTTAAAATCAATCACAGAAGAAGGAGTTGTCAATGATGTATATCCGTAACGTAAAATGTCAGTATCAAAATCTGGATTTGTGCCAACATTTGCTGTATAGGTTTCTTCGTTAAATGGCAAATAATAATCAGTTGAATTATTCCATGCTTTGATATTCATCTGCAATAAACCATTTGTGCGCTCTTCGATAACCAAATAATTTTTGAAAATCTCAAAACCTTCAATCAATGTTTCTTCACGATGAGGAATCACATCAATCCAATTTTCTTGTTCTGTTTTTTCGACAGAAGTTTTCATTAATTTGAAGTTAAACGCATCATCTTTATTGGTTTGAATATAAAATGAATCACCAAAATGTTCGATTGAATATTCTAAATCACGTTCTCTTTCTTGAAAGATTTTAAACGCTGCATCTGGTTGATTAGAAGGAATATATCTAAACTCATCTGAAACAGTACTTGAAGATCCAATAATAATGTAATCTCTTGATTTTGATTTGTAAACAAACGCATTGAACGTATCATCGGCCTCTTCAAAAACCAAGACATCATCTTCTTGTTTTGTCCCTAATTTGTGTTTCCAAATTTGATAAGCGCGTAATGTTTCATCTTTTCTTGTATAAAATAAGGTCTGATTATCAGCGGCCCAAACAGAACCTCCAGTTGTGTTTTCTATTTTATCAGAAAGAATTTCTCCAGTTGTTAAATCTTTGATTTGAATCGTATAAATTCTTCGCGAAACATTGTCAACCCCAAAGGAAACCAATTGATTATTTGGTGCCATCGAAATTCCACCCAATTGATAGTACGAATGACCTTCAGCCATTGTGTTGACATCAAAAAGAATTTCATCTGGATTCTCTAAACTATCTTTACGACGTTTGTGAATCGGATATTCTTTCCCTTTTTGATATTCCGTTAAATACCAATAACCATTCAATTTGTAAGGAACAGACGAATCATCTTCTTTGATTCGTGCTTTCATTTCCTCAAAAAGTTTAGTTTGTAACGCTTCCGTTGGTTGTAAAATAGCTTTTGTATAATCGTTTTCTTGGTTCAAATAATCGATAACTTCAGAGTTTTCACGATCATTCAACCAATAATAATTATCGATGCGAATATCTCCGTGTTTTTCTAATTTTTGTTCTATTTTTTTCGCAATAGGTGCTTGCATTTTCTAAAATTTAAGGTGCAAATGTACTATAAAAACTTACTTTGAATAAGTTGTAGTTGACCAAGATTTATCACCTGTTTTATATTCGATGATGATATTATTTCCATTTAAATAACCAATTGTTTGATAATTTCCGTTTTGAGAAATCACTGTTACATGGAAAACATTTTGTTGAGCAGATGGATAAAATTGCGCAATAACTTTTGAATTTTCTTGATCGATTAAGACAAATTCGTTGTTATTTGTACTTGCTGTCGTGTAATTTTTTCCGTTTGATTTGTAGACGTTTTTGTTTTCTACAGTTTTATTTGACACTTGCGTAACGACTTTATTCTTTGTTTCTTTAACGGTTGGAATTGTTGTATTTTCTGTTTTAGTTATAGGTAAATCTTTCGCATTTTGTTTTCCAACCTGATTCATAGCAAATGTTAAGGCTTCTTGATAACCTTTTGTAAAATCTTTTTCCTTTGACGAACCTTCATAAGTTGAAATCACATTATTATTACAGTCTGTAAACGTTACTTTTAATTTATTTTTAAAAGCAACAGAAGTATTTTCAATATTTGCTTTTGTAGCTAAACAAGGATTGATTTGCACATCTAACGGAATAGAATTTTCATTTACTATTTCATATTCTTTTTTTCTCAAAGCAGTTTTCAATCCTGTATTCAATTGATAATCTTCTTTTACGAAATCTTTAAATAGTTGAGGAATGATAACATATTTGTAATCAGCTACATTTTGTGCTTGTAATGACGATAAAGCAATAAGAAATAAACTTGATAATATAATTTTCATAGCAAGATTATTTAGCCGATAATTTAACTTCTTTCCAACTATTATTTTCAGAAACCTCGTACGAAATTGTATTTCCACTAATGTAACCTACTGAAAAATAATTCAAATTTCCTTTAGTAACAATTACTCTGTAAATTCCATTTTTTAGGGTCGGTTCAAATTTTGCAACAACTTGATTTCCGTTTTCGGACATCAACATAAAACCACCATTTTGTAGTTCAATTTTTTGATAAGTAGTTGTTCCATCTGTCAATAAATTCGTAGCAGTGACCTGATTTCCTTTTGGTTCTGGCATATATGCAGCTGTTGTTTCTGTTTGGGGTTTTTCTAATTTCACCATTGGAACGGAGGCCTTTGCATTTTGAGATTTCAAAGGATTTAAAGCTAATTTTATTGCTTCTTGGTAACCTTTGTCATATTCTTTAATCTTAGAAGTTCCTTCAAATTTTTCAATATTTTTATTAGAACAATCTGTAAAACTTACCTCTAATTTATTATTCAAAAAACTTTTAACTTTTAAAATATCCGCATTCAAAGCTAAACAAGGATTTTGCACAACTTCTTGTGGCCAAGCAGATTTATCAGAAGGTAAAACTTCGTATTTTTTCTGCGTCAAAATATATCTTAATCGATTATTTAATTGATATTCATCTTTATCAAAACTAGAAAATTTTTCAGGAATATTGATGTACTTATAATCACTTGTTTCTTGTGCATTTATCGTAGAAAAACTACATAAAAGTATAGCAGCTATTAAATTTTTCATTTAAAAAGTTATTTGTATCAAATATAAAAAAATAGAATTGTTTTAACCTAAATATATTTGTTATGCTGAATTTTTCATTCCAAAATAGTTAATAAAATTGAATCATTTAAAATAATATTATTTGTAAGAAATGATTTATAGATCTGATTATAAATGATTAACTTTATTTAAATTAAAATCATAAAATTATGTCAAGTTTAAAAGATAAAGTTGCGATTGTAACTGGTGCTAGTTCTGGAATTGGAAAAGCTGTTGCTGAATTATATGCCAAAGAGGGTGCGAAAGTTGTGGTTTCGGATATTAATGAAGAAGGTGGAAATGAAGTAGTAGAAATTATCAAAAAGAATGGAGGAGAAGCGATATTTTTCAAAGCTGATACTTCTTCGCCAGAAGATAATGAAGCATTAGTAAATAAAACGCTTGAAGTTTATGGAAAACTTGATATAGCTTGTAACAATGCTGGAATTGGTGGTCCTGCCGAGCTGACTGAAAATTATCCGTTAGATGGTTGGAAAAAAGTAATAGATATCAATTTTAATGGTGTTTTTTACGGATGTAAATATCAATTACAAGCAATGGAAAAGAATGGAGGAGGTTCTATTGTTAATATGGCTTCTATTCATGGTACTGTCGCTGCGCCAATGAGTTCGGCTTATACTTCTGCAAAGCATGGAGTTGTAGGTTTGACGAAAAACATTGGAGCGGAATACGGACCAAAAAATATTCGTTGTAATGCAGTTGGACCAGGTTATATTATGACGCCTTTGTTGTCGAATAATTTGAGTGCAGATCATTTAGAATTGCTTGTTACAAAACATCCAATGGGTCGTTTGGGACAGCCAGAAGAAGTTGCGGAGTTGGTTTTATTCTTAAGTTCGGACAAAGCATCCTTTATGACAGGTGGTTATTACCTTGTTGATGGAGGATATACAGCGGTTTAAAATATTTTTGATCGAATCTTTAAGATTAAATGGTTTTCTATAATTTAATCCTTAATTTTGCCTGAACGAAATACAAACAAACAATGAAATTTTTTATCGATACAGCTAACTTAGCTGACATTAAAGAAGCCCAAGATTTAGGAGTTTTAGATGGTGTAACAACAAATCCATCTTTAATGGCAAAAGAAGGAATTACAGGTCAAGAAAATATTTTGAATCACTACAAAGCAATTTGCGAATTAGTTGACGGAGATGTTTCTGCTGAGGTAATTTCTACTGATTTCGAAGGAATGGTAAAAGAAGGTGAAGCTTTAGCAGCTTTAAATCCTCAAATTGTAGTTAAAATTCCTATGACGAAAGATGGTGTAAAAGCGTGTAAATACTTTTCTACAAAAGGAATCAGAACTAACGTTACTTTAGTTTTCTCTGTAGGACAAGCATTATTAGCTGCAAAAGCTGGTGCAACTTACGTTTCTCCATTCATCGGACGTTTAGACGATATTTCGACAGATGGTTTAAACTTAATCGAAGAAATTCGTTTGGTTTATGATAACTATTTGTACGAAACTCAAATTTTAGCTGCTTCAGTTCGTAATACAATGCATATTGTTAATTGTGCAAAAATTGGTGCTGATGTTATGACAGGACCTTTATCATCAATCTTAGGATTGTTAAAACACCCATTAACAGATTCTGGATTAGCACAATTCTTAGCTGATTATGCTAAAGGAAACCAATAATTTAAAATAGAATTTTCTATATATGAGTCGCTTAATTTTAAGCGACTTTTTTTATGAATTTATATTAATGAAAAGCTTTTAATTATCAAGTTGATAAAAATAGTGTTAATAAATAAAAAAAGATGTTTTATTGTGAATAATATAAAATTATTAATTGTAAATTGATAAAAGTATTAGAAACTAAAATATTTCTTATTAGTATGTTAAAAACATTTATTTTGTTATCAGTCACGCTTGGTATCCCTTTTTTATTAATCATGTTTCTTTATGGAAGCACATTTTTCAAGAAAGATATCAATAATGACTAATAATTTTTTCCATTTACTAAAATAAAAAATCCTTCACTTGTATGAGCGAAGGATTTTTTTATGATGGTTTGATAAATGATTATTTTATTACAACTCTTTTGTTGATTTCCATTTGTTTTCCAACAACTTTGATGATATAAACACCTGGAGTTTTGAAATTAACTTCAACTTCTTTTTGATTAGATGAATTTGAAACTTCATTAATTAATTGTCCATTAAAGTTAAAAACAGAAACTTTCTGAATTGATTTCGAATTATTTTCAAGTTTAACTTTAATCGAACGATTTGTTGCATTGTAAACTGAAACATCATCACGTTTTTGATATTCGAAATCTCCAGTTCCTAAATCCGAACCCCAAATTTTTTCAGCATATTCAGGATGATCAATAAATGGATTTCTATTTCCTTGGTATCTGTATACTAAATTATTAATGTCTTTTTCGCGATCAGAAACAGGATCATTTAAGTGCCAAGTCATTAATATTTTCAAGAAAGTATCTGTAAAAACTTTATCTTTTGTTTTATTAAACATAGCATAAGTCCAACTTTGAATACCATTTTCTTGATAGCGTGTAGCAAAATAAAAATAAGCACGAGCGATATCCCCTTTGAACTCATCAATTGGCTCGAAAACTGTTCCAGAATATCCTGCAGAGTATCCTGAATTTAAGTTACTTCCTAATTTAGAGCCATTTAGTGATGTGTATGTTGCATTACCAACAACACCATGAGGATAGTTACTTCTCATACCATTTACTTTACCATCAGTTGGCCAAATATGATATGGATCTGAAACCATAGGCGAATTCTCACTAAAAACACTCTGAGGGATTAAGTGTTCTCTATTGTAACAATCTCCTTCATTCTTGTAATTTCCACATTCTTTTTGACCAGGTGTAAAATTATATGGATCTTTAGCTGTTGCAATTTCAGAATAGATGTCTAAAATGGTATTATCTTTTTCATAATACTTATCTTGAAATCCATTATCAGAGTCAGTTTGTCTATATAATCCTTTTAAAGCATCGTAACTTTTTGTTGAATGACCTTTTATTATATTATACAGTTGAGTTTTTAATACGAAACCGCTACCAGTTGCATTGTTGTAATAATTAGCAGGCGCTTGAGCAAAAAGGTTAGAACCTACTAAAAAAATACTAAGATGTAAAATTATTTTTTTCATACAGTATGAATTTAAAAAGAGAATTAAGATACGAAAAATATCTTAATTCTCTCATTTATTATTTAATAATTATTTTTTTGAATATATAAACGTTTTTCAAAATTTTTAAATTGAAATTATTTAAATTTAGTTGCTCAACAAGTGGAAGCCTTGTATTATATAACAAAATTGTAGAAATCTGTTTCATATATTTTATCTTGAAAAGGTTACAAATGTATATATAAAAAAGACATCTAAAATTAATAAATAGTTAAGTTTAGAGCTTCTTTTACTTACTGTAATTCTGATAAATCACCAATGAATCTTGAATTTGATTATTCAATAATTTATATAAATCTGGTTGGTTTAAAGAGACTCCACCTATCGATTTCAATTTTTTCTGAAAATTCTTAGAGCCTGACAAAAATTTTGCTCGATAAGAATCTTTATCCATGACTTTTTTGGCTTGTAAATCTTTAAAATCTTTTCTGATTTTTCGCGCATATAATTCAGACAAGTCAAATTGCAACTGCATTTCTTTTAAAATTTCTGCATGTTGCATAGATAGCCACGAATTACTTTCGTCAAATTTATTGGTAACCCAAAGTTCAGGAAGTTCTCCAGTAGATTCTGCAATTTGCCAACCTAATTTTGAATCTAAAAATCCTTGAGGAACCTTTGTTTGAATAGGTTTCTTTTTAAAGTTTTCGTAATTAAGTTTTACATCTTTTTTCCATTCAATTACAGATTGTGCTTGAAGAGAATGATATGTGAAAAAAGAAATTAAAATAAAAAATAAACTTGATTTATTCATCAGATAATCAGTGTGTTGATTTTAAATATTTTCTAATAAATCAAGTCTCATGCCATGAGAACCTTTTATCAAAATATTTTGAGTTTTGATTGGATTTTCTTTCAAACATTCTTCAAAGGCAACACGGTTTTCAAATTTTTGTACTTTTGGATTATTCGTAATTGTTTCACCAAAATTATGTCCTAGAATAAAAATTTGATCAAAATCTAAACTTTCAGCTAAATCTAAAATACGTTGATGCTCAGATTTTGATTCTTCTCCAAGCTCGAACATATCACCAATAATAACTGTTTTAGAACCTTCAAATTTTGCAAAATTATTTAATGAAGCTTCCATACTACTTGGGTTTGCGTTGTAAGCATCCATCACAATTTTGTAATTTTCTTTATTGATAATTTGTGAACGATTATTTGATGGAAAATAATTTTCGATTCCTTGTTGAATAGTTTTAGCATTAATCCCGAAATGTTGTCCAATTGCAATTGCACACGAAATATTGCTAAAATTATAGTTTCCTGTTAAATGAGATTGAATTTTTAAATCTTGGTATTTAACCGCCAAATATTCAGTTTCATTTTCTATCAATTCGATTTGAACATCTGCATTATGTTGATCAGAAAATGTAATTCGATTAATATCTTCAGTTTTTTCAACTTGAATTGGATCATTAAAATTGACAAAAGCAGTTCTGTTATTTGCTCTCAAAAATTCATATAACTCAGATTTTCCTTTAATCACACCTTCAATTCCTCCGAAACCTTCTAAATGAGCTTTACCAAAATTGGTGATATACCCATAATCTGGTTGAGAAATAGAAGCTAATAACTCGATTTCTTTTTGATGATTCGCACCCATTTCGATCACAGCCATTTCTGTATCTTCTGGAATAGAAAGTATAGTTAAAGGAACTCCGATATGATTATTCAGATTTCCGAAAGTATAATGCGTTTTGAATTTCTCTTTTAAAACAGCTGAAATCAATTCTTTTGTCGTTGTTTTCCCATTAGAACCAGTCAATCCAATAAATGGTATTTTAAGGTAATTACGATAAGTTCTCGCTAAATCTTGTAGAGTTTCTAAAGCATCATTAACCAAAAAAATATTTTGAGATGTATTTTCAAATTCTTTTTCGTCAACAATTGCTATTGCAGCTCCTTGATTAATCGCTTCTTGAGCGAAAGTATTTCCATTAAAATTAGCTCCTTTTAAAGCAAAAAAGATACAATTTTGTGAGATGTTGCGTGTATCAGTCGTAACTATTTTCGATTTAAGAAATTGATCGAATATTTCTGCTGTTTTCATAATGTAAAAATAAAAAATCTCGATGAAATTAATCACCGAGATTTAAAATATTTTGAAAAGGATTATTATCCTCTACGTTTACGTTTTGATTCGAAACTACCAGAGTATTCTTGTGCTACACGGAAACCAATCCAGTTTGTTGCACTTGCTTGGTGTAAGTAACGTCTTTGTCCTGGATCTATCCAGTAAATAGGGTCTTTCCAAGAACCACCTTTTACAACACGTGTTTCATCAGAGATGTCAGAAGTACGTTTAGAAGAATCTTTTTCTAAAATTACACGACCTTTTTCATCTACTCTAAATTTACGTTGAGGAGCGTTGTACATATCTTCTGTTGCTTGATCAGCAGATTTACCTTCCTCAGTACGTGGTGATAAAGAAGAATTAGGGTCACCATCACGATAATTTGTTAAATCATATACTGTTTGCTTTTTGTAAGCACCAGGTAATCCTTTGTAAACTAAACGTCCGTTGTCTAATGTATCATATTCAACATTTGTTTCGTCATATTTTTCAAAACCACCTGCGCCGTTGTCAATTTTTGTTTTTAAAATATTTCCACGGTAGTAGTTGAAATCGTTTGCTTCTTCATCAATAATTGGACGATAAACATCAGAAACCCATTCAGCAACATTTCCTAACATTCCGTAAAGACCAAAATCATTTGAAGGATATTTACGAACATCACTTGTAATTGCAGAACCATCGTTACCAAATCCACCAATTCCAGAGTAATCTCCACGTCCTTGTTTGAAGTTGTCTAAATATTGTCCTCTTTGAGCACCTTTTGTAACTCTTAAGTTGTTTTGAGCAACATCTTTTCCTTTGTATTCGTTGTATTCACGATTTCCAGGTAAAGCTAATGCTGCGTATTCCCACTCAGCTTCTGTAGGTAAACGGAAAGGTTGCACTTCTAAAGAACTAGTAGCGCGATTCGCTTTTAAGATACGGGTATTTTGTGTTTTGATTTGATTCGCTCTCATAATTTTCGTCGAGTCAATCGCTTCGTTTACATTTGTATCGCCTAACTTATATTGCTCAGCACTAAATGTCTTATTTCCGTAATTATATTCTTCATTAGCATAGTAATCTTTTGATAAGATTCCTTTGTTCATCAAGGCTTTTTCGTTTGCGCGGTCTGTTAACCAATCACAATAGTTAACGGCTTGTAACCAAGAAATACCAACTACTGGATAATAGCTGAATTCTGGTGAAAATAAATAATTTTCTGTAGAGAAGTCATCACGAGATAATTGATTGTTAAAAACCGTTTCATCTGGTAATGCTCCATTATAAATATCCCTGTATTGTGTGTCTTCTGGTGGGAAAACAACTTTTAACCAAGTTAAATATTCTCTATATTCGTAGTTTGTAACCTCAGTTTCACCAATAAAGAAAGATTTTACTTGCATACGAACAGGAGAATTATTCCAATCGTGTAACACGTCATCTTTCGTAATTCCCATCGTAAAAGATCCACCTTCGATGAAAACCATTCCAGGCCAAGCTTTGATGTTTTCTTTCTTTTTACCTGAAAAAAACCAACCTTTACTATCGTTTGGTTTCCATCCTGTACGACTTGTGAAATTTTTTGTTCCACCTCCTTTTTTCTTTCCTGAACTGCTTGCACAACCCATGAATACACTCATAGTAACAGCTGCAAGAGCAAGAGAAAAAATACGTCCTTTATTCATTTTCATAGAATATTTCTGGTTTTCGAAAATTAAATTTAATGCAAATAAAAGCATTTGACATTAATCTTACAACGAAAAAATGCTTTATTTCTTGTATCAAACGTAAGAATTATTTTTTTATTTTACGATTGAAAATATATTTGTCAAAATAGCGTTATTCAGACATGAAGAAATATTTTATTTTAGTTGCAACCTTGCTTCAATTTCCTCAATTGTTTAGTCAAAATTACAAAATAAATTGGGAGAATAATCAAACAATTTCTTTAACGAATGGAAATACGGTAAATGTGCCGTTTTTCTCGAATAAAGATAATTATTTTGTTGGAGGATATTTTCTTCCAGAATTTGTCGTTGAGTTAAATTCTACAAATCAAGAAGTTGAATTGTCAAATGTTCAATTTAGAGAAGTACAGAATGAATTGGCTGATTTGAATACCTCTTCGATTACAGATAAAATTAATTTTTCTTCATATAATATTATTGATAAAAATGGTCAGCAAAAACTGATTGTTAAAGTTGTACCATTTGTCAAAAAAAATGAAAAGATTTTAAAAATAGAATCTTTCTCAATTGTTCTGAAATCAATACAATCTCGAAAAATATCTTCTCGAAAATTAATTGATAATTCGACTACAAGTGTTTTGAAAACGGGAGATTGGTACAAAATAAAAGTTTCGAAAGATGGCGTTTTCAAATTAGATAAAAGTTTCTTTACTAAAAATGGAATTCCGACTAATTTTAATCCAAAATCGCTAAAAATCTATGGAAATGGTGAAGGGCGTTTGATGGAAAATTTGACGGAAGATAGAACTGGCGCTTTGAATGAAATTCCAATAAAATTTGTTGGAGGAGAAGACAATTCTTTTGATAATTCAGATTATGTTTTGTTTTATGCGAAAGGTCCACATCAATGGTATAGAAATAATACGACAACATTACAAGATGCAAAAGTTCGCTATAATTTATATGATGATTTTGCTTACTATTTTATCAGTTTTAATGGAGAAGATGGCAAGCGAGTAGGTGAGCAAACGCTTACTGCAAGTCCTGTAAAAACTTTTTCGACTTTTGATAATTTACAGTTTCATGAAAAAGATTCGATTAACTTAAATGGTCTTGGGCAAATTTGGGTTGGAGAAAATATTGGTTTAAATGGAGGTTTCAAGAAAACGTTCAAAGCGAATACTGTAAATGGTGGAGAAGCCTATTTGCGTTATGCGGTGGTTGGAAAAAGTGCAAACAATACTTCTTATAACGTCAATGTAAATGGACAAACTTTTACTCATTCTTTAGGAAACTCTTTATTTGATAGAAGTGTTCAAGATAAAACAATTTCATTAAGTTCTAATACGATCGATATTGCGGTTTCTTCTAGCGGAACAAATCCTTCTGGATTAGCATATTTAGATTATTTACAATTGCGTTTCAAAGATGGTTTAACCTATAACAATGAGCAATTCACTTTTCAGTTTTTAGAAGATATTAATAATGGAAGTGTGAATGCTTTTTCATTGAATAATGCTGCAAATGTTTCTGTTTGGAATGTTTCTGATATTCATTCAATTTCTTCAATTGTTCCACAAAGTAATTTGTATAAATTTAGTACAAATCATCTGAATCAGTTTGTCGCTTTTAAGGATGAAAATGCTTTTATAGATGCAAAATATGTAGGGAAAATAGCAAATCAAGATATTCGTAGTTTAACTGATATAAATTATATAATTGTTACGCATCCAAAATATTTAGCAGATGCTCAACGATTAGCAGATTTCAGAAAAAATCATGATAAAATAAATGTTGCAGTTGTTACAACGGAACAAGTTTACAACGATTTTTCTTCTGGGAGTCAAGATCCTATTGCGATTCGTGATTTCTTTAAATTCTTAAAAGATGGGTCAAGTCCAAATTTAGAATATGGCGTTTTGTTTGGAGCAACAACCTATGATCCGAAAAACAGAGTAAAAGATTTTACAAATTATCTTCCAACTTTTACAGACGAACCTTCTCTTAATATTGATGGTGCGATTGCAACCGACGATTATTTTGCAATGCTATCTGATAATGTCGAAATGTTATCGAATAGTGTAGATGGAGTTTATAGTTACGATGCCAATTGGTTTGAAATAGCTGTAGGACGAATTTCTGCTTCTAACTCTGCTGAAGCAAAGGTTTTGGTTGATAAAATAATTTCATATTACGATAAAGTTCAAGGAAAAGGAACTTCGTATGGCGATTGGCGAACAAAAATTGTTGCTGTTACGGATAATGATAATAATGTAAATACTCCAGGTTTAAATGCCAAAATTGATACAGAATTTTCTAAGCCTGAGAATCAAATTTATACGATTAATAAAATATATTCAGGAGCTCATCAACCCGAAAGTACTTCTGCTGGAGTTCGATACCCAACCGTAAATCAAGCAATTCTGAATGGAATCGAGCTAGGTTCAAACTTCTTGATGTATTATGGTCATGGTGGTCCTCGTAGTTGGGCGCAAGAACGAATTATAACAGCAGAAGAATTAACAAATCTATCCAATTTTAATGCAGCTTATTCACGTTTACCTATCGTAACAACTGTGACTTGTGATTTTACAATTTGGGATTTACCGCAATATAATTCTGCTGGTGAAGCAATGTTGAAAAATGCAAATGGAGGAGCGTTATCTATGATTACGACTAACCGTCCGATTGGAACAGGTTATGGAGATTCGATGAATAATTTTTTGATCGAAGAATTTTTTAAGAAAGTTGGAATAGAAAATCAAACAATTGGTAAAGCGCTTAATGAAGCAAAATTAAATTATTCTCCAAAACATATAAATAACAAAAGTGTAAGTATTCTTGGAGACCCAATGTTGTCAATTCATCGTCCGCAACAAGATATTGAAATCATCAGCTTCAAAAATAAAAAAGATGTAGATGCTCTTGCAGGCGGTAAGATGCAAGCGTTAGATTTTATAACGATTACAGGTAAAGTAAATCAATTATCTAACACTTCTATTGATAATAATTTCAATGGGAAAATTGCGATTAGTTTGTATGAAAAACCTGAAACGAAAACCATTTTATCGGAGTCTAATTGGGCTGAAAAAACTTTCGAAACAGAAAATAAAACAATTTATAAAGGAACAGGAAAAGTTGAAAAAGGTGAATTTACGATTCAGTTTTATGTTCCGAAAGATATTAATTATGAGCTAGGAAATCGTAAAATAAAGTTTTATGCTTGGGATGAGAAAGATGGTAAAGATGCATCGACTTTAAAAACAATTACGATTGAAGGAATTAACGAAGAAGGATTAAATGATGATGAACGTCCGCAGGGCAAGTTATATATGAATAATCTTCATTTTGCGAATGGAGGAATTACAGATCGTTCGCCTTATTTGGTGGGGTGTTTAACAGATAATTCAGGTATTAATGCAACAGGATCAAGTATTGGGCACGATATTGTAGCAACACTTGATGGAAAAGTACAAGATGCTTATGTGTTGAATGAATATTATGATGGAGGTGATGCAAATCCTTGTGTCAATAAGAATTTCGAGGATTACCAGAAAGGACAAGTAATGTATCAATTAAAAAATCTTGAACTTGGTCAACATACTGTGAATTTAAAATTTTGGGATATCAACAATAATTCGAATACTGCAACGTTAGACTTTGTAGTAATGGAAAATGGAACAGGACAATTGCATATTGATAAATTGCTAAATTGGCCAAATCCATTTACTAAGAATACGTTTTTCCATTTTGAACATAATTGTGATTCTGAATTAGATGTAATAGTTCAGATATTTACAATTTCAGGAAAATTAGTCAAAACAATCCGAAAAACTGTTTCGGCAGAACCTTTTAGAGAAGGATATCGAACAGGTAAATATGCAATAGAATGGGATGGTTTGGACGATTTTGGAGATAAAATAGGAAAAGGTGTTTATATTTACAAGGTCAATGTGAAAGGTGTTGATGATACAGTTTGTAAAGGATCAGCCGCAGCAGTTGAAAAACTTGTCATATTAAAATAATAAATAAAAAGATAAAATATAATCAATAATATAACGAATGAAAAAAATTACAGCAAGTTTATTGATTTTAGCATCAGGATTTACTTTTGCTCAAAATAAAGACGAAGTTATCAATCCGATTCTAACAGGTGCACCATTCTTAAGGATTTCTCCAGATGCACGTGCAGGAGGATTAGGAGATCAAGGTGTTGCAACCTCAGCGGATAACTATTCTCAATTTTGGAATGCGGCAAAATATTCTTTTGCGCCTGATTATTCTGGTGTAGCTTTTTCATATACGCCTTATATGGGATCTTTGGTAAATGATGTCTTTTTATTAAATGCAACATATTACACTTTCTTAGGCACAGAAGAACGTAGTACATTAGGAGCAAGTATCTATTATTTCAATATGGGTGAAATTGATTTAAATAGTATTGGAGCTGATGGTAAAATAAAGCCTGATGGTATTGCTAAACCAAATGAATTCTCTATCGATTTATCGTATGGTTTACGTTTAACAGATAATTACTCTATGGCGGTAACAGGTCGTTTCATTCGTTCAGATTTATTTAACGGTGTACCTGATGTTTCAGTTCAACCAGCAAATACTTTTGCAGTTGATATTGCAGGGTATTATCAATCAGAAACAATGGATACCAACAATTTTGAAGGTAAATTACGTGGAGGTTTCCAAATCTCTAATATTGGTCCAAAATTAGACTATTCAAACTCAGAAGATAATGCATCATATTTACCTACAACATTACGTTTAGGTGTTGGATATGATTTCAAATTTGATGATTACAATAAAGTAGGAATTACAACAGAATTTTCTAAATTATTAGTCCCAACTCCAACATATGAGAAAGATGAAAATGGAAATCCAATTCCTGGTACAGGATATATTCCTAATAAAGGTGTAATGTCTGGAATTTTCAGTTCATTTGGAGATGCTCCAGGGGGAGGAAAAGAGGAGTTAAAAGAAATTATGTATTCTGTTGGTGCAGAGTACTCTTATAATGATGCTTTGTTTATTCGCGCTGGTTATTTTCATGAAAGTCCAATGAAAGGTGATCGTCAACATTTGACATTAGGTTTAGGACTAAAATACAATGCGTTTGCTTTTAATGCTTCTTACTTAATTCCAATGTCAGATACAAACAATGCTTTAGAAAACACATTACGTTTCGGTATTGCTTGGAATTTTGGGGGAGAAACACAAAATAGTTACGATTACTAGAAATCGTTAAGATTAAGTTATAATTGGCTAACCTTTTGGTTAGCCTTTTTTTATTTATTAACTTAAATCAAGTTTTAAATTAATAGTTAAAACTAATTTTACATCAATTAAAAAACTAAACTAATTATGTCTAACGTTGGATTAATTTTAGAAGAAAAAGCTGCTGATATAGGAAATTTTTTGGTGGGTAGATTATTACCGTTTCGTCAAAAAAGACATGTCGGACCATTTGTGTTTATCGATCATATGGGACCAACAAAAATGAAAGATTATCAAAATCTTGATGTAGGACCGCACCCACATATTGGTTTATCAACTTTGACTTATTTATTTGAAGGAGCGATTATGCATCGCGATAGTTTAGGAACTGAATTAGAAATTCAGCCTGGAGCTGTGAATTGGATGACTGCTGGTAAAGGTGTTGTGCATTCTGAGCGAACTCCAGAATATCTACGTACAACAGAAAAAACATTACATGGTTTACAAATTTGGGTGGCTTTGCCAAAAGAATTAGAAAATATGGAGCCGAGTTTTGTTCATATTGAAGCAGATAAATTACCAAATTGGTCGGACGAAAATGCTGATTATAGATTGATTGCTGGTAAGTTTGGTGAACATACTTCTGGCGTGCCTGTTTATTCTCCTTTATATTTTATTGAGATTAAAGCTAAAAATGATTTCAAAGTTTCTTTAGGAAAAGATTTGTATGGAGAATCTGCTTTGTATGTATTAGAAGGTTCTATCAAAGATGGAGGAGAAACGTATGGAACAAAACAATTATTAGTAGCGAAAGAAGCTACTTTGTGTGAGTTTGAAATTGCGGCAGGTTCTACGGTTTATATTTTTGGAGGAGAAGAATTACCAGAAGAACATTTTATCTTTTGGAATTTTGTAAGTTCTTCAAGATAAACGATTGAAACGGCGAAGGAAGATTGGATTAATCATCGTTTTCCTAAAGTTCCTGGTGACGACGATTATGTTCCAATTCCACAAGCACAACAAAAATCTAAAGTAAAAGAAAACGATAAATAAATTGATAATGAGTGATATTAATGTAACGTCAACTTCGACAGATATAAACTATATTTCGAATATTAAAGCTGGAAAACACGAATTTAATGTAGATGAACCTTTAGACAAAGGAGGTTTGGATACAGCTGCAAAACCAAGCGAATTATTGGGAGCTGCATTGGCTTCTTGTACTTCGATTACTTTGCAAATGTATATGAATCACAAAGAATTTACTTACAAAAAAGTTGAGGTAGATGTCAATTTTGATATGATTACAACTGAGCCAATCACTTTTCAACGTCATGTTATCATAGAAGGCGATTTCGATGAGAAACAACAAACAAGATTACTGAAAGTTGCAAATTCTTGTCCTGTGCACAAAGTATTAGAAAAAGGTCACGAGATAGAAACAACGATAGAGTTTATTTAATAAAAAAATCCACTTCAGATGAAGTGGATTTTTTTATCTTAATATTTTATCTAGCTAATCCTGGTTGGATATCCCGAAATTCCTTCGATTACAATTTTCGGATTACGTTTCAATAAAACAATTAATTGTCTTAATTTTTCTGCGTTATAATCTTCATTAAACATATCATCGTGCATTAAAATTACCAAATGATTTTTTTCGAATGTTTTATTTTGATCCAAACGATGTACAATTCCTTCGTATATTTTTTCAGGCGAAGAAAGTTGATGATTTGCAGATTTTTTTCCACTTCTTTCCCATTCATAATCCCAACCGTAAATATAATATTGATTTTTAGCCAATAAATCAGCTGCTGGAATTGCATTTTTTACTGGATCGTCTTTTTTACGTTTGTTCAAACGCCATGTGTTACGCGCAGGCAAACGCACCCAACGAGAATGTATATCTAATACCACCTCATTTTTGCGAATATCTTCGTAAACATTTTCTGGAACACTGTAAAAAGCTTTGTATTTGTTGCGAGCATGCGAAAAAGTATGGTTAGCAATTTCTACATTTGGATTAGCTTTATAATCTTCTACATGTTGTTTCAAATCTTTTGTAAAAGCATTAAAACCAACTAAGAAAACCGTTCCTTTTACATTTTCTTCGGTTAATATTTTATTGATATTTTTGCTTCCTTTATATGGACCATCATCAAAAGTTAGGTAGACATATTGTTTTGTCGAATCAATAGGATTTTGCTTTTCTTCTTTTGCAATAGTATCTAATTGCAAAGTAGATGAGTCAATTTTTACTGTATAAATAGAATCAACATCATTCTGCAAAATTTCTTTTGGCTCAGAAGAAGTTGTTGTTTGATTTTGAATTGGATTATTTGCCTTTTTACAAGAAAAAACAAAAAGTAAAGTTCCAATTGCAAGAAAGCTTTTTAGATGTCTGTTGATAGTGAACATTGATTGTTTAGGTTTTGTGCGAAATTAATAATTTAATCTGATTTGAAATGTTAAATGATTGATGTTATTTGTCAGATTATTAAGTGTTTACGGTTTTTAATTGTTGTAAATATTGCTTAATAACTTGAATTACACCATCTTCATCATTAGAAGGCGCTTTAAAATTCGCTACTTCTTTTACATTTTGATGCGCATTTTCCATTGCAAAACTATATTTTGCCAAGTGTAACATCTCCAAATCATTCATAAAATCGCCAAAAACAATGATTTCTTCAGAAGAAATATCCAATTTATTCATCAAAGCTTGTAATGCAACTCCTTTGTTCGATTTTTTATTCATAACATCTAACCAAACTTCGCCAGAAACCACAACTTTTAATCCATATTTTTCAAAATCAACTAATTTTGGAAATACATTAAATTCTGTTCCATCAGCATGATTTACTGCAATTTTAATGAATTGTTCATTTTCGATTTTATTTAAATCATCAACCCAAATATTTTTATCGTAATAATTTTTAAAATATTCTAAAAAAGTTTCATCTTTCGATTCCACATAAGCGGCATTTTTGCCAGCCAAAACAATATTTGCACCTTCTATTTTACGTACTTCTTCTACGATTTCTTTTACAACAGACCAATCCAATTCGTCAATAAAAACTTCCTCACCTTTGTAGGTAACATAAGTTCCGTTTTCAGCAATAATTGCCAATTCATCTTTTATATTTTCAAAATATGAAATGATACTATAGTATTGACGACCACTTGCAGGTACAAATGTGATGTTGTTTTCTTTTAATTCTTCGTAAATTTTATTGAATTCTGGACTTAATGAATGATCAGAACGCAACAAAGTTCCGTCCATATCTGTCACGATTAGTTTTATATTTTGCATTGATTTTTTTCTTAAATAAAAAAGGTCTCATAATTGAGACCTTAAAGTTAGTTATAAATTTTTGTTTTGTTCTTCTGCGTCGCCAACCATATTTCGGACAATTCCTGGATTCGAATGCTTTTTCTTCATTTTCAAATTCAAGAATTCGACTAAAACAGAGAATCCCATTGCAAAATAGATGTATCCTTTCGAAATGTGTTGATCAAATCCTTCTGCTAATAACGAAACACCGATTAATAATAAGAATGATAAAGCCAACATTTTAACCGTTGGATGATCGTTCACAAATTTAGAAACCGCACTTGCTGAAAGCATCATAACTGCAACAGCAATAATTACAGCCGCAATCATAACTTCGATATGTTCTGCCATACCAACTGCTGTAATCACAGAATCTAATGAAAAAACAATGTCTAAAATTAAGATTTGTACAATAGTTCCTGCAAAAGAATGTACTTTCACTTTTCCATCAGTTTCTTCAACACCTTCTATTTTGTGGTGAATTTCTACAGTAGACTTATAAATCAAGAATAATCCTCCGATTAATAAAATTAAATCTCGACCAGAGATAGCTAATTTTTCTAACCATTCGGTTGAAGTAATGCCAATCCATTCGCCGATATTGAATAGAGGAGTGGTAAGACTCATCACCCAACTTAACGAGAATAAAAGGATTACACGAGTGAACATGGCTAAAAATAAACCAAGTTGTTGCGCTTTCTTTTGCTGATGTGCAGGCAATTTTCCTGACAAAATAGAGATAAAAACAATATTATCAATCCCTAAAACGATTTCTAACATTGTTAATGTAAATAATGCAACTAATGCATCTGGTTGTAAAAAAATACTAAAATCCATCGATAAATTTTGAAGTTTCGAAAATACAACTAAGAATAACAATTAAAGTTTGAGTAATAATTATTTGATGTTAATTTAACATTAGAACTTATACAAAATTATTTACAGATTAATTCAATTAAATCGTTTTAGCAATATAGAATTAAACTCTACTTTTGCGAAAAAGGCTTAGAATGATTTCAAAGGTTCAACTTCGGTTGCAGTTTCTCGTACTTCTTTGGGGATTTACAGGAGTTTTCGGAAAATTAGTTACAATGAGTGCGTTGCCAATGGTTTGGTATCGTGTTCTTATTGCGGCTATTGCGGTTTTTATTTACATGAAATTCAGAAAAATGGATTTCAAAGTGACTAAAAACGAATTATTGAGATTACTTGCTATCGGTGGAATTGTCGGAATACATTGGTTTACATTTTATTTGTCGATCAAACTTTCTAATATTTCAATTGCGTTGAGTACGTTGTCGATGGGCGCGCTTTTTAGCGCGATTTTAGAACCTATTTTCTTTAAGCGAAAAATTAATCTGCTCGAAATTATTCTTGCCATAATCGTTTCTGCTTGTGTAGCTGTTATTTTTAATGCATCGCCAGAGGATTATAAATTGGGAATTATCATCGGTATTTTGTGTAGTTTTCTATCTGCATTGTTTGCTGTTCTTAATTCGAGATTACCAAAATCAATCAAACCAACTAAAGTTACTTTATACGAAATGATTGGTGGAGTGATCACACTTTCGGTGGTAATGATTCTTTTTCAGCCAGAAGCTATTTCCGAAGTTGTAAATATAAGTTGGTCAAACTTAGGATGGTTGACTTTACTTGGTGTCATTTTTACAGCTTTTGCACAAATAGAATCAGTTGATTTACTGAAACATGTAAGTGCTTTTACGTTGATGCTGAACGTAAATTTAGAACCCGTTTATGGCATCATTTTGGCAAGTCTTATTTTTGGAGATTCAGAACATATGAATCCTATATTTTACATTGCTACAGGGGTAATGGTACTTTCTATCATTATGAACGGAATATTAAAAACAAGATTTTCTAAATAATTTATTGTCAAAAAGACGTATTTGTTTTAAAGAATGCTTATCATTTAATATCTTTGCTTCAATTGAAAAGTAAACCATAATCACATGATACACTCTATTATTACAGGTGTTGGGCATTATGTTCCCGAAAGAGTTGTTACAAACTTTGATTTAGCTGAGGTGATGGACACCAATGACGAATGGATTCAGGAACGTACAGGGATTGTCGAAAGAAGACATATCGAGCCAGATTCTAAGATTTCGTCTACAGATTTGGGAGTTATTGCGGCTAAAAATGCGTTACAAGATGCAGGAATCACTGCTCAAGATATTGATTTTATATTATTTGCGACTTTATCTCCAGATTATTATTTTCCTGGAAATGGTGTATTGGTGCAAAAAGAGTTAGGTTGTCGTACAATTGGGGCAATGGATATTCGTAACCAATGTTCTGGCTTTGTATATGCGTTATCAACGGCTGATGCTTTTATAAAAGCAGGAGTTTACAAAAATATTTTGGTGATTGGAGCAGAAGTGCACTCATTCGGATTGGATATGTCGGATGAAGGTCGTGGCGTTTCAGTAATTTTTGGAGATGGAGCAGGAGCGATAATTGTTTCGGCATCGGAAGAAGAAGGACGTGGAATTTTATCGACTAATTTACATTCTGAAGGTGAATTTGCCGAAGAATTAGCAGTTACTTTCCCTGGAACAAAAACAGGTTGGTCGGACGAATTATTGAAAGAAGGTAATACGTTAACTAAAAAAGAGATTTATCCATATATGAATGGAAACTATGTTTTCAAGCATGCGGTAACTCGTTTTCCAGAATCAATTATAGAAGCTTTATCGACTGCGAATAAAAAGCCAGAAGATTTAGATTTATTTATTCCACATCAGGCGAATTTGCGTATTTCTCAATTTGTACAAAAACAATTGGGATTACCAGATGAGAAAGTTTATAACAACATTATGCGTTATGGAAATACAACAGCAGCCTCTATTCCGATTGCATTGAGTGAGGCAAAGCAAGAAGGTAAAATCAAAAAAGGAGACTTAGTAATGATGACAGCTTTTGGAGCAGGATTTACATGGGGCTCTGTTTTGATGAACTGGTAAGTGTCCCGTCCTGAAATAGCGATACAAAAAAGAAATCGTTATTATGGAAGTGTGGGTACGTCATATCCTCG
>NZ_DJBB01000082.1:0-14554 GCF_002429865.1 Empedobacter sp. UBA5987 | reverse complement strand
AACTGAGCTACAATCACCATTTTTATTGCGAAATTAACTTTTATTTAATCTCTCAATTGGACTGCAAATATAGCCTATTAATCGGTACTTGCAAATAATTTTGACAAAAAAATAAAGGTTTTTTACACCTTTATTTCTAAATTAAAGAATCTAAATTATTTACGCCAATGTAACTTCGCGAAATAAATCCTTCTCCACCTTCAGTTCCGATTAATCTTCCTAAATCATATGCACGATATCGGATAGAATCTGTAAAATTCTTTGATGAAATTGGCGTTTGAGGTTCGCTCGAATTTGGATCAAAAAATTGCGTTTTATATGCCATGCAAGCTTCTACTTTTGTATCTACAAAACCAGAGATGTCAATCACAAAATGAGGTTCTAAAGGTAACCATTGAATGTAGTGGAAGTGTTTTTTGGGACGCCAAGCTGGTAATCCATTTTCAATTTTTGGTAAACCTGATAAGAAAATAGCAGTATTCACTAAATCCGAACCTTTTCCATGATCTGGATGGCGATCGTGAGGTGCATTACTCAAAATAATATCAGGTTGATATTTGCGAATAATTTCGACAATTTTCAATTGATTTTCTTTATCATTCAAGAAAAAACCATCAGGAATTCCAAGATTTTCTCTCACAGCAACGCCCAAAATGTTTTTAGCATCATTTGCTTCTACACGGCGAATTTCATCGGTACCACGAGTTCCCAATTCTCCCTTTGTTAAATCGAGAATACCAACCGTTTTACCGTTTTTAATTTCTTTTGCAAGTGTTCCTCCACATCCCAATTCTACGTCATCAGGATGCGCTCCAATTGCAAGAATATCTAACTTCATTTACTATTTATTTAACCAATCTATTATTTCTTTTGAATCTGGAGTTACTTTTGATGGATATGAAGCCTCTAAAGTTCCGTCTTCGTTAATCAAAAATTTTGTAAAATTCCATTTTACATCATTGTCAGATTTTCCGTTCAATGATTTTTTTGTTAAGAATTTGAAAATTTCATTTTGATTTTTTCCGATTACATCACTTTTTGACATCAAAGGAAAAGTTACGCCATAATTTAATTTACAAAAACTTGCAATTTCTTCGTTGTTGTCAAATTCTTGACCTCCAAAATTGTCTGAAGGAAATCCAACAATTACTAATCCTTGATCTTTATATTCTTGATACAATTTTTCTAAAGCATCATATTGAGGTGTGTAACCACATTTTGAAGCTGTGTTAAGGATTAAGATTTTCTTTCCTTTCAAATCAGCGAAATTAAAATCGTCATCATTGATATCCTTGAATGTATAATCGTAAATTTTGTTCACTTTTTGAGGTGTTTTTGTTGTTTGATGAATGGTTTGCTTTTTAGAAACTTTCTTAGTTTCTTGCGCATTACAAGCTATAAATAGCCCTAAAAATCCGATGAATAAATATTTCATTGCGTACTATTTTAAACAAATTTAAAAAAAAATGTTACGATTTGTAAGTTAAAGTAGGTTAAAATAAAAAAGCTCAAAATATTGTTGAACAAAAAAGCTTTCTCAGATCTGAGAAAGCTTTTTTGTTATTCATATAATTTCGTTGCAAAATCCTTCATCGGATTTCTAACTTTTTTCATTGGCGCTAACCAATCTTCACTATCTCGGTATCCCAAAGGAAGCATCAAAACACTTCGCATTCCTTTTTCTTTCAAATCAAGCAAATCATCTAATTCAGCATTATCAAAACCTTCCATTGGCGTACTATCAATTTTCAATTCTGCAGCTTGAGCAAGCGCAAAACCTAATCCAATGTAGGCTTGACGAGCAGTATGTGCAAAATTTTCTTCAGAAGTTTGAGGCAAATAAATTCCTTTCAATTTATCTGTATATGAACCAAAACGACCTCTTGGCAAATCTCTCTCATCCGTTGTATAATCGTAAATTGCATCAATACGATCTTCTGTGTAACGATCCCAAGCTACAAAAACCAATAAATGCGAACAATCTACAATCGCTTGCTGATCATAGGCAATTGGAACAATTTTTTGTTGCAATTCTTTGTTTTTAATAACCAAAATTCTGAACTGTTGCAAACCTGATGAAGTTGGCGCTAAACGAGCGGCTTCAACAATTTTTTTAACGTCTTCTTCTTCAACAATCAAAGACGGATCATATTTTTTTGTGGCGTAACGCCATTTCAAATCATCTATTAAAGACATAATTACTTATTTAAAATCTTTCTAAAAATACATCAAAAAAGTAATCGACCGACCAAAAAATATGCTAAAATTTATGTTATTTATCTTGTTTCCATTCCAAAAAATAACTTCCAGTTGCATTCGTAGAATTCCAACGAACTTGATAATCACCTTTTGCTAAATCAACTGTAAAATTTTCTTCTTTCGAATTTGTAAGTTGACGATTAAACACAACTTCATTATTTTGATCGACAATTTCAAACATCATTTCGCCTTCTAATTTGATATTCGAATGAAAATTAGCAGTTAAGCTTTTCGATATATTTAACTTAATATAACTCGTTCCAGAAGCGTCTTCAAACTTCGCTTTTGTCCAATTATCGCCATTCGAATTCGACCATTTTGAATCTCCAACTCCTTTGTCAAAAAAAGTTCCTTGCGATTTGATATTTGGGTTATCCACTTTTCTATAAAAATTATTCGAATCAACATCTGCATTAACTTTTACTGTAATACATGATTGTAACGAAATCATTGCGATAATAAGTGCTATTTTTTTCATATTAGTTTCTGTTTTACTAAATAGATGCAACATTTTGAAAAAAGTTACAGCAAACAAATATTTTTAAATCATTTTTGATATGCGTAACTTTCGCAAAAATTAATTTTTTATATACTATATAATGAAACACTTCTTTTTTATTTTTCTCATTATAAGCCAAATATCAAATGCTCAAGATTTATACAAATATTTTAAATCACCTAAGAATATTATAAAAGTAGAATCTTGTAAAAATATTTCAAATAAAAATAAAAATATTAAATGTTTAGATACAGTTTTTACTAATGATTTTGACGCTTATTTTAGTAATAAAAATTCAATAAATTATGACTCAATAAAATCTAATAGAAATACATATTTTGAAGCTAGATTTGAAATGATTTATAATGAAAATGGAAATCTGGATTTACAATTTAAAGAATATAATGGCTTTAATCAAAATTTAATTAATTCATTTAAAAGTAAAACAGATGTTTATTTGGTAGGTTTCAAAAATCATGTTTTAAAAAATTATGAAAATGTTATTCCTGCAATAGATTTTGATAATAAAGATATTCAAAGCAAAATACCTCTAACAATTGGAATAAAAACTCTAAATAATGATGTTTATTTTGGATATAAAAATATACATTATAAATATTTAGATCTTAACAATTATAAGAATGAGGATGAAACAAAGAAGTTTTATTCATATGTCTATAAAAAAATAGAAAATACTTTTAATGCTGATTTTGCTCCTTTAGCTAAAAAAAATAATATAGATAAAGCTTATGCCCATGTTTATTTTACATTGGATGAAAAAGGTAAAGTAATTAAAATCGAAAATGTTCAAGAAGGAAATAAGGTTTTTGAAAAATATTTAATTGAACAATTCAATAAAATTCGAAAAGATATTGAAAGTAATAGTGTTCCTGCTAAATTAATTGATAATACAGCTGTTGAAAGATCTTATTTAATGTCTTTTAAATATGGATATAATTAATATTCTGATGAACGATACTACAGCTCAATTTCTGCAAGAAAACTTTACTCAAAAAGCAATTGAAAGTTTAACTCAACTTTCAGGAGGAGGTTCGGCTCGAGTTTATTCGAGATTTTTTGATCAAAATCAATCGTATATTTTAGCGGAAAGCTCTAATATCGAAGAAAATAAAGTGTTTATTCAGTTTTCATTAGATTTAAAAAAAGTCATCAATAATATTCCAGAAATTGTTTCAGTTTCAGAAGATTTCTTAATCTATGTTCAAACAGATTTAGGCGACGAAACATTGATGAATATTGTCTTGAATGATTTCGAAAAAGCAAAACCTTATTATTTTAAGACTTTAGAAAAATTAGCAATTGCTCAAATTCAAGGAGCTAATAAGATCGATTTTAATCATACTTTTTCATATCCAAAATTAGATAAAACATTAATTTTAAGAGATTTATTTCAGTTTAATTTTTACTTTTTAGATATCTTAGGAATTGATTACAATGCAGGAAAATTAATCAAAGATTTTGATCGTTTTGCATCTCAATTCGATAAACTTTCGCCGCAAGGTTTTGTGTTCAGAGATTTCCAAACGCGCAACATTATGATTCATCAAAACGAACCTTATTTTATCGATTATCAAGGCGGTTTGTATGGACCTGTTGTCTATGATTTGGTTTCGTTAATTTGGCAAGCAAAAGCCAATTTACCATTTGAATTTAAGAAAGAATTGTATGAATTTTATTACCAAGAATTAACCAAACAAATTCCGACTTTAGTTCCGATAGATTTTCGTCAATCGTACGAATATTGTGTAGTTGCTCGACTTTTACAAGTTTTAGGAACCTATGGTTTGAGAGGAATTATTGAACGAAAAAAACACTTTTTAGAAAGTATTTCGTTTGGGCTTAAAAACTTAGAATCAATAATCGATTATCCTATATTACAAAATTATCCAGAATTAAAACGTATTATAAAAATCCTTGTTCTACCAGAAACGTTAGAACGCATAAATCATAAAATAAATGGCTAAATTAAATATCAACGTTCGTAGTTTTTCATACAAAAAAGGAATTCCAACCGATCCTACTGGAAATGGTGGAGGTTTTGTTTTTGATTGTCGCGGAATCTTAAATCCAGGGCGTATCAAGGAATATAAAACGCAAACAGGGCGCGACGAAGACGTAAAAAAATACTTGGAAACAGAAACTAAAATTGCAGTTTTCTTAGAAGGTGTTTTTCAAGTAATCGACATCACAATCGAAGATTATTTGCAACGCGATTTTGAAAATTTAGAGATTAATTTTGGTTGTACAGGCGGGCAACATCGTTCGGTTTATTCTGCTGATGCGACTGCAAAACATATTCAAGAAAAATTTCCAGAAGCGCAAGTTACGTTACATCATATTGTGCAAGAAGAAAAAAATTGGATAAACGAGGCGTATTAATATGAAAGCAATGATTTTTGCAGCGGGTCTTGGGACTCGTTTAAAACCATTTACTGACAATCATCCCAAAGCTTTAGCCGTTGTAAATGGAAAACCTCTTTTGCAGCGAAATATCGAATATTTGAAATCTTTTGGCATTGAAGAAATCGTGATTAATGTGCATCATTTTGCAGATCAAATCATTGAATTTTTAGAAGAAAATAATTATTTCGGAATTGAGATTACTATTTCTGATGAAACGGATCAAGTTCTTGAAACTGGTGGCGGTTTGGTTAAAGCAAAAGCTAATTTTGAGGAAGATTTTTTGGTGATGAATGTAGACATTTTAACAGATCTAAACCTTGCTGATTTTATCAAAGCACATCAAGAAAATAAAGCATTGGTAACGTTGGCAGTTTCGGATAGAAATTCGTCTCGCAAACTATTTTTTAATAAGCAAAATGAATTGAAAGGTTGGCGAAATCTGAAAACCAAAGAAGAAATAAAAGCTATAGATTCTTTAGACAATTGCAAAGATTTGGCTTTTAGCGGAATTCATGTTATTTCTCCTTCTCTTTTTGATAAAATTACGGAGAAAGGTAAATTTTCAATCATGAAAGTCTATATGGATTTAATGCAAACTGAATCTATCATTGGTTTTGACCATTCTGGCGGAATTTTAATAGATGTTGGTCGACCAGAAAGCGTAACAGAAGCTGAAAACTATTTTAAATAAATCAAAAACTCAATTCATAGAATTGAGTTTTTTTATGCAAAAAGTTTATATATCTTAGACCGAATGAAATACATCAATTATTTTGTCTATTTAACTATTGTTGCAGTGATAATTCTCGCTTCAATAATTTACTTTTCTTTCAAAACTAAAGTTGGGAATATTCATAAAAAAGAAATTATCGATAAAGGCACTTCTTTCGAGCCTTGTTCTTCTCACATTTATCAATATTATAGCACAAAAGCGGGGTACAGAATAGAACGTTATGGAATTCGTAAAGTAATTTCTGAACCAATTCATCAATTAAACTTCCCTAATTTTTCTGGAAATATAAATGTACGTTTCGTAATTAATTGTAAAAATGAAATTGGCTATTTCATAATTAAAGCAGTTGACCAAGATTATAAAAAAGTTGAAATTACTGATGATTTGCAAAAGAAAATTGTTGCTATTGTTCAGCTATTAAATGATTGGAACGGAAAAAATGTAGATTCATATTATCAAATACAAATAAAGTTAAAGAATGGAAAAGTTGAAGACATTTTTTAAATCGAAAACGTGGCGAATTATTTGGGGAACATTGAAATTATTTATTTCTATTCCAATCTTTTGTATAAGTGTTTTTTACATTAACAAACTCTTATTTTCTTCTAACAATAAATTGTTTGTATTTGCTGGTGATACACAAGGCTCTTATTATTCTGATTTTATGTTTGATCGTTTATTAAAATCAGAACCTAAGAATTCTAAATTTTGGTGGGAATCTTCAGTTGCTTATAATAAAAATGGAGATTTTGAAGAAGGAATGCGTCGTTTAAATAAAGCAAATTCTTTAAATGCTACAGATCATCTAGGTTATACAGGTTGGATAAAATATACAAAACTAAAAGATTACGAAAATGCCTTAAAAGATTTTCATCGATTAGATAAATTGTCAAACGTTGTGGAATATCCTTGGGGCGAGAATATTTATTTTCAAATGGGAATTTGTTATCAAGGTTTAGGAAATTATGATTCCGCGATTGTTTATTATGATAAATTTATTGCGTCCGAAAAAAATCCCGATAATATTTATCCAAGAATGTACACTTATCGTGGAAAAATTGAAGCGGATCGAAAAAATTATTCAAAAGCTTTAGATTTTTATAATAAAACAATCGGTTTGGATAAAAATATTGCGGAAGCCTATTATTATAAAGCCGAAACATATAGACTTATCAATCAAAAAGATTCAGCTAAAGTAAATTATAATAAAAGTTTAGATTTAATCAGAAATAATTATAAAAATCAAGATGCTTATGATGAAGTATTTTTAGAAATTTATGATACAGAAATTCAGGATAAATTGAAGGAATTGTAAATGTAATTACTCAAAAAAAATCAATAAAACTCTCCATCTACATAAAACCATTTGCCATTCTCTTGCACAAATGTAGAAAGTTCGTCATGTTCGTAGATCTCACCTTGTTTGTCTTGGTAATAAGCTCTAAATCGAACTTTATTAGCTTTTGCAAAAACAATTTCTAACTTCAACCATTTATTCGATTTTACCCAATCTTCGATATCACTAAAATCATTATCTTTTTGTGTAGAAGAATGTGTTGTATCAACTAAATATTCAGGCAAAACCATTGCAAAAGCAGCGTAACGAGAACGCATCAACTCTTCGGGAGTTTTTGGCAATTCAATATTCAAATGAAAAGGTTCGCAACAAGTTGCATATATTTTTCCAGAACAACAAGGACAATTCATTTTATTCTTTATTTTTTGCAAAGATACTGTTTACTTGTCTTTGTGGTAATGATAATGATCCTGAATCACCACTTGAATAAAATCAATATTTCCTAAACCATCACTTTTCACCTCCATTATTTCCTCCAGTTTTCGCGTTAATTTTAATAAAATATCATAATTATTATTGTTTAATGCAGACGTAAAATTTTCTTTTACAATATTAATATCACGATCAGACAAGCGATAAACTTCGGGAAAACGAATTTTATAGGTTTCAGAAACTTCAGCGAAAATAGTTTGTGATAAATCTAATTTCGGATTCAAATCAATCAAACATGTATTCGCAACAATATCACCTAAACGTTGACCATTTTTATTTATAATCATCGTTATCAACGCGATAAGTCCAGTAAATAAAAACAATTCGACACTTCCAATTACCCAACGCAAGAAATAATCAAAATTATTGGCACGATTTCCGTCCATTCGTATTACACGAATTTTCATAATCCATTTTCCAATTGTTTGCCCTTTCATTAAAATCTCGAGAACCAACGGATAAAGTAAAAATATAAATCCTATTATACTATAAATTCCCATTCGAAACCATTCATCTTTATTCGGAATAAACTCAGAAAAATAGGACATTGCATAGACTAATATGATGCGGATAATCATATCGATAATATAAGCCAGTAAACGTTTTCCGAGTGGCGCAATATTATAAGCAATTTGCACGTTTTGTGGTGTATTGACTAAAAGTTTATTCATATATTTGGTTCACTAACAACTACTCTACTATGAGAGAAGCGCATTTTATTGATAAAAATAAGGCGAAATGGTCTGATATTGAACATAATTTGAAAAATAAAATTGATGTTCATCCAGATATTTTAGCAAAAAACTACATCGAAATTACAAATGATTTGGCGTTTGCTCAAACTTATTACCCAAAAAGTAAGACAAAAGATTATTTGAACGAGTTAGCTTTATTTGCGCATCAGTCAATTTACAAAGATCAACGAACTTCTGGGAATCAATTTGTGCAATTTTTCAAAGAAGATGTGCCAAATGTAGTCTACAAAAATCACAAAATGTTGTTGTATTCATTCTTAATTTTTGCCTTAGCGGTTTTAATTGGCGTTTTATCATCGCATTTCGATCCAGATTTTACACGATTAATTTTAGGAAATCAATATGTAGACGAAACGTTAATGAACATCAAAAAAGGTGATCCTGCAGCAATTTACAAATCAGGAAGTCAGACTGGTTCTACATTAGCTATAACCATCAACAATATTCGTGTTGCTTTTTTTGCTTTTACATTAGGATTATTTTTCAGTATTGGATCAGGATATATTCTATTTTCGAACGGAATTATGTTAGGTGCATTTCATTATATGTTTTTCAAAGAAGGCTTTTTGGGAAAGGCAATGTCAGCAATTTGGATGCATGGAACAATCGAACTTTCGGTGATTATTATTGCTGGAGCTTGCGGATTAATGCTTGGAAATGGCTTTATGTTTCCAAAAACTTTATCGCGAAAAAAATCACTCACAATCAAAGCAAAAGAAGCGGTAATGATTTTATTAAGCACTGTTCCAATGTTTATTATAGCTGGATTTATCGAAGGTTTTATTACGCGTTTATATGATGTTAATATTGTATTGAGTTTATTGGTAATAATCCTTTCATTAATCTTAATTATTTGGTATTACATCATTTATCCGATTCAAAAAAATAGACAAAAAACTTTTTCGTTCAATCAAACTTTAGAATCGAATGAAACAATTTAGACTATTTTTTACATTTACATTATTATTAATTCAATTCGTTGTTTTTGCACAAGAAAAAACAGCAGAATTTAAAGCATTCAAAGAAAAATATGCTGGAAAAGAATTTGATTATAATGATGTTCCAAAACCTAAAAAAGAATTCGAACCTGGCTTTTTCTCAAAAATAATCGAAGGTATTTTTAGATTTCTCTCTTATTTACCTTGGGAAATCATTTTCTATTTTGTAATTGGATTATTCTTAATTTTTCTTGCCACACGTATTTACAAAAATGGTGGAATTCTTAAACGAAATTCGAAAAAATTATATGACGAATCTGATTTTGATTTTATCGAAGAAAATTTAGCCGAAGTTAATTTGAATTCATTAATCAATAAAGCAGAAACAGAACAAAATTTTGCTTTAGCAATTCGTTATTTGCATTATCAAAATCTACAAAATTTAGATAAAAAAGGTTGGATTGAATGGGATCCGAAGAAAACAAATCAACAATTTATCAATCAAATAAAAGACGAAAAATCAAAGATTTTATTCAATCAAAATACTAAAATTTTCAATCAAGTTTGGTTTGGAGAATTTAAAATTGATGAAAATAAATACCACGAATTCAAGACAAATTTCAATCAGTTTAACCAATATTTAGCCTCATGAAAAAGAAATTAGGTATTCTATTAGGCGCTATTTTATTGATCGGAATTTTTATATTTTCTTTCTCAAAACTTCGTTATAAGCTTCCTAAATCATGGAATGTAAGCCTTTATCAAAATAGTAAAGATCCGTACGGATTATTTATTATGCACGAAGAACTTGGGAAGTTATCTAATGGGAAAATGAAAGATTTGGAAAAACTTTCTGAATTAAAAATTGATCCTAAAAAAGCAAAAGATTATGCAGTTGTTGTGCTCGGTTCTGAAATTTATTTTGATACAGTTTCTAAAAATCTATTAAGCAAAATTGTCAAAAACGGTGGAGTTGTGATGGTTGCAGATTATCATGACAATTTTGGTGATGATTCAAATGGAAAAGAAGATATTTACGAAGAAACGTATTCTACGGATACAATAACAGCTGACTCTACAGTAGTTGAGGAAAATATGTTGTATAATCAGACAATAAATATTAATGATAATTTCGAACTTCGAACAAATAAATCTTTTAAAATAAAGAAGAAAAAAGAAGTTGAACATCATTATTTTAGCGACATCACAAGTGATTCTGAAATTCTTGGAACACTTACTTATAAAGATAAAGCTTATCCAAATTATTTAAAAATCAAACCAAAAGATTACAAAGGTTATTATTTGTATCATGCAGAACCGCTTTATTTTACGAATTATTATTTATTAAATGAAGACAGTTATTTCTATGCTAAATCAGTTTTAGAACCATTAAAAGGGAAAACTATTTTTTGGTACAATACCTCGAAAACTTATGCAGGAAGTTCGTCAATGATGCGTTTCATAATGGGTGAACCAGCTCTAAAAGCTGCTTGGATAACACTATTGGTTTTACTTTTCTTCTTTTTACTTTTTAGAAGTAAACGCGAACAACGCATCATTCCAATTTATACCAAAGAAGAAAATCATACCGTCGAATTTGCCAAAACAATTTCTTCTTTATACCAAGAAAATGGCGAAGTAAAAGACATTGTTTCAAAGAAAATCGATTATTTTTTATACAAATTGAGAAAAACATTTTTAATCGAAACAGACGATATTACGAATAAACAATTCATTGAAATTGTTGCACAAAAAGCAAATTTGAGCCAAGAAGAATGTCTTGAAAAATTCACGATTCTTAAAAATATTTATCAAAAAAATCAACCAAATGAACACGATCTAAAGATTGTGTATCAAATCATCGAAAACTATAAACAAAAAGCAAATATCTAATGAGCGAAAATACATATCAACCATTCGAAAATAGAGTCGATTTTTCGGATGTACAACATAAAATGCAAGCTGTAAAAAATGAATTGAAAAAGGTAATTGTCGGACAGGATGATATTATTGATCAATTGATTTTAGCTTTGCTTTCTAACGGTCATTCTCTAATTGAAGGTTTACCTGGAGTTGCCAAAACAATGATGGCAAAATTGTTGGCAAAAACGATAGATTCTGGTTTTAGTAGAATTCAGTTTACGCCAGATTTAATGCCTTCTGACGTGATTGGAACGTCTATTTTAAATTCTAAAATCAATGAATTTGAGTTCAAAAAAGGACCAATTTTTTCGAATATTATTTTGATTGATGAGATTAACCGTTCGCCTGCAAAAACTCAAGCGGCTTTATTCGAATCGATGTCAGAAAGACAAGTGACAGTTGATGGAACAACTTATCCTTTACAAGCACCTTTTTTGGTTTTTGCAACTCAAAATCCAATTGAGCAAGAAGGTACGTATCGCTTACCAGAAGCGCAATTAGATCGTTTTATGTTCAAGATTTATGTTAAATATCCTTCGTTAGAAAGTGAAATTGAATTATTGAAAGAACAACAAGAACGCAAAAATATCGACAAAGAATCGTTGGTAGAAAAAGTAATTTCAGGAAATGAAATTATTGAGTTCCAAGATCGCATAAAATCGGTTTTCGTGCATGAAGCTCTAATTACATATATTGCGACAATTGTTCATCAAACCAGAATCGATCAAACCTTATATATGGGCGCATCGCCACGTGCTTCTATCGCGATTTTAGATGCAGCAAAATCTAATGCAGCCGTGAATAGACGCGATTTTGTGATTCCAGAAGATATCAAACAAATTGCGCATACAATTTTGGGACACCGCGTTGTGATGGTTCCTGAAAAAGAGATGGAAGGTTTTACAACACAACATATTATTCAGCAAATTATTGATCGCGTAGAAATTCCTCGTTAATGAAATTTTTCAGAAGCTTATTTCTTACCAATCGCTTTTTTTATGCGGGATTATTCATTGCATTTTGTTATGTGATTGCATTTTTTCTACCTCCTATTTACATTATTGCAAAGATTTTGACACTTGTATTTATCGTTAGTGTTATTGTCGAAATATTTTTGATTTATATTCCTAAAACTTCCATTGAAGTTATTCGAAATTATCCAGAACGATTATCAAATGGTGATGAAAATGAATTGGAACTTTTCGTAACAAATCATTATCAATTTCCGCTGAATGTAAGGATTATAGAAGAATTTCCTGTTCAATTACAATTAAGAGATTTTCAGTTTAGAAAACGATTTAAAAGTGGTCAAAATACTAAATTTGATTTCAAAATTCGACCAACAGAGCGCGGTTCGTATAAATTTGGATTAACAAATGTATTTATTTCTGTTTTTGGATTGATTGAGAAAAAAATCAAAATAAACGAACCTATTTCAATTGCGTGCTATCCTTCTTATTTGCAATTAAAACAATTTCAATTGTATTCTACCGCTCAGTTACAGAATCAATTTGGAATGAAAAGGATTCGAAAAATTGGAACAAATACAGAATTTGAAAATATAAAAAATTATACGATTGGTGACGAATATCGTTTAATCAATTGGAAAGCAACAGCGAAAGCAAATCGATTGATGGTCAATCAATTTCAGGAAGAAAAATCGCAGCCTGTTTATTCGTTAATTGATTTGGGAAGAACGATGCGAATGCCTTTCGATGGTTTAAAATTGTTGGATTATTCAATCAATTCTAGCTTAGTTGTCGCAAATATTTCACTTCAAAAAAATGAAAAAGCAGGTTTAATTACATTTAATAAAAGAATTCAAGATCACGTTGTTGCTGACAGAAAAAATCATCAAATGCAATTGATTTTGGAGAAATTATACAATGTACAAACTGATTTTTTGGAAAGTGATTTTGGGCAATTGTATGCCTATATCAAACGAAAATTAACGCAACGATCGCTTTTATTTATTTATACCAATTTTGAAACGATTGATGGTTTGGAACGTCAATTACCTTATCTGAAATTGATTAAAAAATCGCATGTTGTCGTTTTGATTCTTTTTAAAAATTCAGAATTGAAGAAATTAAATTATCAGAAAGCAAAGACTACAACTGACATTTATGATCAAACAATTGCCGAAAAGTTTAATTACGACAAAGAATTAATCATAAATCGTTTGCATCAATTTGGGATTTTAACCATTTATTGCGAACCACAAGAATTGTCTATTAACTTAATCAATAAATATTTAGAGATAAAAGCGCGAGGTTTATTTTAAAAAAAGATTTATTTAACCAATTATTTAGAAAAAAAAGCACAATTATTGCTTAAAGTTGGTCAATTTAATCTGAACAACCCATGAAAAAACTATTACAGATCTTTTGTTTAATTTTAACAACAGGTCTTTTTGCACAAACAAATTTTATTGAAAATAAAACACCTTCTACAAAGCGCGTAATCCTTTTGGATGCTGGACACGGAGGAACAGATACTGGTGTAAAAAAAGAAGAATTTCAAGAAAAAGATATTGCGCTGAAAATTGCAGAAATTATCCAAGAAAAAAATCCTTTTACAGATGTTGATTTTGTATTATTGAGAAAAGGTGACGAACAAATTATCAATACAAGTCGTGCGAAAATGATTAATGAAATAAAACCTGATTTGGTTTTATCAATCCACGCAAATTATAATGTAAAAGATTCGAAAAAAGGAACAGAGATTCACCTTTCTCCATTGAATCCTACTTTCGAAGAATGTAAAATACTTGGCGAAAAAATTGGAAAAAATATAAGTTCTTTAGGTTTTGAAAATTTAGGAATTGTTGAAACAAATTCGAAAATATTACGAGATTCACAAGTTCCAATTATTATGATTGAAATCGGTTATTTAACAAATGACGATGACCGAAAAATCTTAACAAACGAAAGTAATTACCCTAAAATAGCGGATAAAATTTTTGAAGCATTGAAGAATTAACGATACAATAAAAAAAGCCTTCTGATTTAGAAGGCTTTTGTATTTTCATTAAATGTCCCGTCCTGAAATAGCGATACAAAAAAGAAATCGTTATTATGGAAGAAAGAAGCAATTATGTCAAACGTACTCAGCGAGATTACAGTATGTCTTTTAAGTTGAGTGTTGTAAAAGAAATCGAGTGTGGGGAGTTATCTACTGTGGGCGCTTGCCGTAAGTATGGCATCCAAGCCCGAAGTACAGTTATGAGTTGGC